>DASUMM010000313.1:0-3398 GCA_036277655.1 Burkholderiales bacterium
GCGCTGCTCATCGCGTGCATCGCCTGGGCGTGGGTGTCGGTGCGCAACTATGCCGAGCGCAAGCGCAGCGAAGAAGCTCGCGCGGCGGCATTCCTCGCCGAGACCGTGAGCGCGCTGAAAAAGACGCGCACGCCGGCGGAGCCTTCCTAGAATCCGGCATACAGCCGGCCGCGGTTCAGGATTCCGGCCGGATCGAAGACCGCCTTCAATTCCTTGTGCAGTCGCGCAAGCACCGGCGGCAACTCCGTGAAGACCGGCTGCGAGCGCTCGCGCGAGCGAAACAGCGTCGCATGGCCTCCCGCACGCTGTGCGGCTTCGCGCAATGCGCCTGCCGCGGCGTCGGTTTTCCACCAACGCAGCGCACCGTTCCATTCGATCAGCTGAGTGCCAGGAAGCTCGAGCGGTGCGCTCGCCGGCGGTACCGATAAGCGCCACAGCGGCCCGTCACTGCCGAAGAACGCCCCGCGCTGCTCGCGCAAGTCCTGCCAGAAGGCGGCCGCCTGCGCGTCCTCGACGCGCTCGCCGCCGATCCTGCGCGCCGCGGCCTGCAGCGCGCTTTCGGCACCGGAAAGTCGCAACGTGAGCCTGCCCTCGCCCCACGCGCTCGCCGAGATGGAGAGCGGCATCGCGGCCCAGCGATTCATCTGCTCGATGGCCTGCGCCTCGGGCATCTGCAGGCGCACAGTGCGCTCGGCCGCCGGCTTCGGCAGCACCTTGAGCGAGACTTCCGCGATCACGCCGAGCGTTCCGAGCGAGCCCGTGACCAGGCGCGAGACGTCGTAGCCGGCGACGTTCTTCATCACCTGCCCGCCGAAGGCAAGCACGCGCCCGCGCCCATCGATCAGGCGCGCACCGAGGACGAAATCGCGCACTGCGCCGGCCGCAGCACGACGCGGCCCGGCAAGTCCCGCCGCTATGCAGCCGCCGAGCGTCGCTCCGGCGCCGAAGTGTGGCGGCTCGAAGGCGAGCATCTGGCCGTTCGCCGCGAGCGCCGATTCGAGCTCGGCGAGCGGCGTGCCGCCGCGCGCGGTGACGACCAGTTCGCTCGGCTCATAGGAGACGATGCCGGAGAGGCCGCGCGTCTCGAGCGGGTCGCCGAGCGGCTCGCCGCCGTAGAAGTCCTTCGTGCCGCCGCCGCGCACGCAGAGCGGGCGGCGCTTCTCCGCCGCTTCGCGAATGGTACCGGCGAGCCGGGCGAGCGCTTCTTGCATCAGAACCGGGGCAACTGCGGATGCCGCAGCTGGCCGCCGCGCACGAGCATGCGGCCGAATTCGGCACAGCGCGCAAGCGCCGGCACGCCCTTGCCGGGGTTGAGCAGTCCCTTCGGATCGAACGCGCGCTTGATGGCGTGGAACACTTCCAGCTCGTCGCGCCCGAACTGCGTGCACATCTGGTCGATCTTCTCGATGCCGACGCCGTGCTCGCCGGTGATCGTGCCGCCGACCTCGATGCACTTCTCGAGCACTTCGGCGGCGAACTGCTCGGTGCGGTGCAGCTCGTCGGCGTCGTTGGCGTTGAAGAGGATCAGCGGATGGAGATTGCCGTCACCGGCGTGAAACACATTCGGGCAGCGCAAACCGTACTTCTGCTCCATGGCGGCGATGAAGTTCAGCACTTCGCCGAGGCGCTTCCTCGGAATCGTGCCGTCCATGCAGTAGTAGTCCGGGGAAATGCGCCCCATTGCCGGAAACGCCGCCTTGCGCCCGGACCAGAAGCGCAGCCGTTCGGATTCGTTGTTCGACACCGTGATGCGGGTGGCGCCGGCCGCCTCCAGCACCGCCTTCATGCGCGAGATCTCGTCTTCGACCTCTTCGGCAGTGCCGTCGGATTCGCACAGCAGGATCGCCGCGGCCTCGAGGTCATAGCCGGCGTGTGCGAATTCTTCCACCGCGCGCGTGGCAGGACGATCCATCATCTCGAGCCCGGCAGGCAGGATGCCGGCGGCGATCACCGCAGCGACCGCGTTCCCCGCCACCTCGACGTCATCGAACGAAGCCATGATGACGCGCGCGCACTGAGGCTTCGGCAAGAGCTTCACGGTCACTTCCGTCGTCACCGCGAGCAGCCCCTCGGAGCCGATCGCGAGCGCAAGCAGGTCGTAGCCCGGCGAATCGAGCGCTTCGGATCCGAACGTCACCGGCTCGCCGTCGATCGTGTAGCCGCGCACGCAAAGCACGTTGTGCACGGTGAGGCCGTACTTGAGGCAGTGCACGCCGCCGGAGTTCTCCGCGACGTTGCCGCCGATCGAGCAGGCGATCTGGCTCGATGGATCGGGCGCGTAGTAAAGGCCGAACGGCGCTGCGAGGTCCGAGATTGCGGCATTGCGCACGCCCGGCTGCACGACGGCGATGCGCGAAAGCGGATCGAGGCGCAGCACGCGCATGAATTTCGCCAGCGAAAGCAGCACGCCGTCGCCGAGCGGCAGCGCGCCGCCGGAAAGTCCGGTGCCCGCACCGCGCGGCACCACCGGCACGCCCATCGCGTGGCAGGTGCGCAGGATCTTCTGCACCTCGACTTCGGTTTCGGGGAGCGCGACCACCATCGGCAGGCGCCGGTAGGCGGTGAGGCCGTCGCATTCGTACGGCTGCGTGTCCTCCGCGTGCCACAACACGGCGCGCTCGGGGAGGAACGCGCGCAGCGCCGCCACCACGCTGCGCTGGCGCTCGCGATCGATCTCTAGAGAAAGGGCTTCGCCCACTCGAGGCCCTCCACCGTATCGGCTTTCGGGTTGTATTCGCAGCCCACCCAACCGGTGTAGCCGATGCGATCGAGATGGCGCAGCAGGAAGTCGAAGTGGATCTCGCCGGTTCCCGGCTCGTGCCGGTCGGGGACGTCCGCAATCTGGATGTGGCCGATGCGCGCGAGCAGCCGCTCGATCGTGCGCGCGAGGTCGCCTTCCATGATCTGCATGTGGAAGACGTCGTACTGCAGGAACGCGTTGTCGGCGCCGGCCGCATCGAGCACTTCCAGCGTCTGGCCCGACCGGGTGAGAAAGAACCCGGGAATCGTGCGCGTGTTGACCGGCTCGATCATCAGTGCAAGGCCGGCCGCTTTGAGGCGCGCGGCAGCGAAGCGGACGTTTTCCACCAGCGTGTCGAAGCACTTTGCGGGCGAGCCCTGCGGGGGCGCAATTCCCGCGAGACAGTTCAAGCGCGGACAATTCACCGCGCGCGCATATTCGATCGCCCGCTCGACGCCCTCGCGGAACTCGCTCGAGCGCTCCGGCTGGCATGCGATGCCGCGATCGCCTTTCGCCGCATCGCCCGCGGGAAGATTGTGCAGCACCACTTCGACGCCTGCCGAGCGAGCACGCGCTGCCACCTCGTCTTTCGGCCATGCGTAGGGAAACTGGTATTCGACGTAGCGAAAGCCGGCGCGCGCCGCGGCCTCGAAGCGAT
>DASUMM010000314.1:0-2670 GCA_036277655.1 Burkholderiales bacterium
GCAGCGGCGGCCGGTGCGGCTTTTGCGGCACCCGCAGCAGCAGTCGCCGCGGTATCGATCTGGGCGATCACTTCGCCGGCAACGACGGTTTCACCGTCGCCCTTGATGATCTTGACCAGCACGCCGCCATCGGGCGCCGGCAGCTCGAGGACGACCTTATCGGTCTCGATGTCGATCAGGTTTTCATCGCGTGCGACCGCCTCGCCTTCCTTCTTGTGCCACTCGAGCAGCGTCGCCTCGGCCACCGACTCGGAAAGCTGCGGCACTCTTACCTCGACGAGCATCGCTCATCCTCTCCGGGCAGGCCGCAGCAGCATTTCGTGCTCGGCGATCGTGTCGCGGAACGCCGCGGCGACCAGCGCTTTCTGCTGCTCGGCGTGCAGCGCCATGTAGCCGACCGCCGGTGACGAAGACGAGGGCCGCAGCGCGTACGTGAGGACTTGCCCGGGACGCATGTGGCGCAGCAGGTAGTGCTGGATGCGATGCCATGCGCCCTGGTTGCCGGGCTCTTCCTGGCACCACAGCACCTCGTTCGCCTGACCGTAGCGGGCCACTTCCTCCTCGAACCGGTCGTGCGGGAACGGATAGAGCTGCTCGATGCGCAGGATCGCGACGTCGTGACGCTTGCGCTCGCGTCGCGCGGCGATCAGGTCGTAGTAGACCTTGCCGCTGCAGGCGATGATCCGGCGCACGCCCGCCGGGTCGATTTTCTCCACCTCGCCGATCAGGGTCTGGAACCTGCCTTCGGAAAAATCCGTGATCGGCGAAGCAGCATCCTTCGCCCGCAGCAGCGACTTCGGCGTCATTACGATGAGCGGTTTGCGGAACGGGCGCAGCATCTGCCTCCGCAGCAGATGGAAGATCTGCGCCGCGTTCGACGGCACGCAGACCTGCTGGTTGTACTCGGCGCACATCTGCATGTAGCGCTCCAGGCGCGCCGACGAATGCTCCGGACCCTGCCCCTCGTAGCCGTGCGGCAGCAGCATCACCAGTCCGCACACGCGGCCCCACTTCTGCTCGCCGGAGCTGATGAACTGGTCGATCACGACCTGCGCGCCGTTGGCGAAATCGCCGAACTGCGCCTCCCAGATCACGAGCGCATTGGGCTCGGCGCTGGAAAAGCCGTACTCGAAACCGAGCACCGCCTCTTCCGAGAGCACCGAGTCGATGACGAGGAAATTGCCCTGGTCGCGCGAGACGTTCTGCAGCGGCACGTAGCTGCCCTGGTCCCAACGCTCGCGGTCCTGGTCGTGCAACACCGCATGACGGTGGGCGAACGTGCCGCGACCGACGTCCTGACCGGAGAGCCGCACGTCGAAGCCGTTCGAGAGCAGACTCGCATAAGCGAGCGTCTCGGCCATGCCCCAGTCGACCGGCACGTTTCCGAGCGCCATCTGCTTGCGGTTCTCGAGCACGCGCGCGACCGACGGATGCACGCGGAAATGCTCCGGCACCGTGGTCACGCGCTCGCCGAGTCGTTGCAGCTCGGCGAGCGGCACTTGCGTATCGGCGTGATCGGTCCACTTTGCGCCGAGGTACGGCGCCCAGTCGACCGCGAATTTGCTCTTGAAGTTGGAGATCACGGGATTGACCGTGTGGCGCCCGGCGTCGAGCGCAGCGCGGAACCCCTTGATCAGCTCCTCCGGATATTCGCTCGGCACGATGTTCTGCGCGACCAGCCGGTCGGCATACAGCTTGCGCGTGCCGGGATGCTGCATGATCTTCTTGTACATCAGCGGCTGCGTGACGAACGGCTCGTCCTGCTCGTTGTGCCCGAGCTTGCGGAAGCAGACGATGTCGACCACCACGTCCTTGTGGAACTGCTGGCGAAAATCCAGCGCGAGCTGCGTGACGAAAAGAACCGCCTCCGGGTCGTCGCCGTTCACGTGGAAGATCGGCGCCTCGACCATTTTCGCCACGTCGGTGCAGTAGATGGTCGAGCGCGCATCGCGCGGGTCGGACGTCGTGAAGCCGATCTGGTTGTTGACGATCAGGTGCACCGTGCCGCCGGTGCCATAGCCGCGGGTGCCGGAGAGGTTGAGCGTCTCCATCACCACGCCCTGCCCGGCGAACGAAGCATCGCCGTGCACCAGGATCGGCAGCACCTGGTCGCCGGTCTTGTCGTCGCGGCGGCGCTGGCGCGCGCGCACCGAGCCTTCGACCACCGGGTTGACGATCTCGAGATGGGAAGGATTGAAGGCGAGCGAGATGTGCACCGGCCCGCCGGCGGTCGAGAGATCCGACGAGAAGCCGTTGTGATACTTGACGTCGCCCGAAGGCAGCGCATGCGCGTGCTTGCCTTCGAACTCCTCGAACAGGTCCTTCGGCATCTTGCCGAGCACGTTGACGAGCACGTTGAGGCGCCCGCGGTGCGCCATGCCGATCACGATCTCCTGCACGCCCTGCGCCCCGGCCAGCTGGATCAGCTCGTCGATCGACGGGATCAGGCTCTCGCCGCCTTCGAGCGAGAAGCGCTTCTGACCGACGTACCGGGTGTGCAGGTAGCGCTCCAGATGCTCGGCTTCGGTGAGCTTTTGCAGCAGCCGCTTCTGCTGCTCGGGCGAAAATTTCGGCACGCCGCGGATCGGCTCGATGCGCTCCTGGATCCACAGGCGCTGCGCGCGATCGCTGATGAACATGTACTCGAAGCCGATGTTGCGGCAGTACGTC
>DASUMM010000315.1:0-11125 GCA_036277655.1 Burkholderiales bacterium
CGATCGTCACCCGCAGGTGCTCGGGCAGCTCGTAGATGCCGCCCACCGGCCGCACGATCACGCCGCGACGCAGCAGCCGCTTGTAGATCTCGGCCGCACGACCGACGCGGACGGTGAGGAAGTTTCCGTGCGAAGGGATCCATTCCAGACCGAGCGCGCGAGCCCCCTCCTCGAGCTGCCGCATGCCCTGCAGGTTCTCGGCGTAGCTGCGAGCGACGAACTCCATGTCGTCGAGCGCGGCGGTCGCTGCGACGAGCGCGAGGCTGTTCACGTTGAACGGCTGGCGCACGCGATTCATCAGGTCGGCGACCGAGGGATGCGCAAGCGCATAGCCGACGCGCAGGCCGGCGAGACCGTAGGCCTTGGAGAACGTGCGCGTGATCACCAGGTTGGGATGGCGGCGCAGCCACGAGACCGTCGGCGCGCGCAGGTTGGCGTGCAGGTACTCGTTGTACGCCTCGTCGATCACCACGATCACGCGCTCGGGCACGCGCCGCACGAACGCCTCCAGCCGATCGGCCGGCACCATCGTGCCGGTCGGGTTGTTCGGGTTGGCGACCCAGACGACCCGCGTATCCTCGCCGATCGCGGCCGCCATCGCGTCGAGGTCATGTCCGTAGCTCGCCGCCTTCACCGCGATCCCGCGCGCGCCGCGCGCCTGCGTGGCGAGCGGATACACGGCGAACGCATGCTGCGAATAGACCGCGGAGCGTTCCGGGCCGAGAAACGCAAGCGCCACAAGCTCGAGCACGTCGTTCGATCCGTTGCCGAGCACGATCTGCGACTGCTCGACGTTGTAGCGCTTGGAGAGTGCGACCTTCAGCTCGTAGCCGTTGCCGTCGGGATAGCGCGCGATGTCGGCGACCGCGGCCTCGATCGCGGCGCGGGTGCGCGGCCCGATGCCGCGCGGGTTTTCGTTCGAAGCCAGCTTGACGATCTTGCGCTCTTCGAGGCCGAACTCGCGAGCGAGCTCCGAGATCGGCTTGCCGGGCTGGTACGGCGAAATCGCGCGTACGTAGGCGGGAGAAAGTTCGCTCAGGTCCATGGAATCACGATACCGCGACCGGATAGGAGCCGAGGATCTTCAGGAACGGCGCCTTCGCGGCAAGCTCGGCGAGCGCAGTCGCGACGCGCGCCTCCTTGCGATGGCCCTCGACATCGATGAAGAACACGTATTCCCACAGCACCGCCCGTGTGCGCGCCGGCCGCGATTCGATGCGCGTCATGCTGACTCCGTTCGCTGCGAGCGGCGTCAGCAGCGCATGCACGGCGCCCGGCTTATTCTCGGCCGACAGCACGATCGAGGTGCGGTCCTTGCCGGTCGGCGCCGGCTCCATGCCGCCCAGCACGACGAAGCGCGTGGTGTTCGACGGATCGTCCTCGATCGAGCGCGCGAGGATCGCGAGGCCCCAGCGCTCGGCCGCCGCCTCGCCCGCGATCGCAGCGGCGCCCTCTTCGAGCGATGCCAGACGCGCGGCTTCGGCGTTCGAAGCCGCCGGCACGCGCTCGACCGACGGCAGGTTTCTTCCCAGCCAACCAGCGCATTGCGCGAGCGACTGCGGGTGCGAATAGACCCGTCGCACGCCGGCCAACGACGTCGCCTTCGTCATCAGGTTCTGCTGCACGCGCAACTCAATCTCGCCGCACATCTTGAGCGGCGTGCCGAGCAGCAGGTCGAGCGAGCGGCCCACCACGCCTTCGGTCGAGTTCTCCACCGGGATCACCGAAAACTGGGTGCTCTCGGATTCGGTGCCGCGGAACACCTCGTCCACCGAGGCGAACGCGACCGCATCAACCGCGTGCCCGAAATGCCGGTATACCGCCTGCTCGCTGAACGTTCCTGCCGGCCCGAGATACGCCACCCGGATCGGCGCCTCCATCGCACGGCACGCCGAGATCACTTCACGAAACACCGCGATCGCGCGCTCGGACGGCAGCGGGCCGGGGTTGCGCTTTGCCAGGCTGCGCAGGATTTCGCTCTCGCGCTCCGGCCGATACGGCGTGCTGGCGCCCTTCAACTCGCCGATGCGGCGCGCCACCCCGGCACGCCGGTTGAGGAGCTTCAGCAGCTCGTCGTCGATGCCGTCGATCTCGCGCCGCAGCGCCTCGATGTCGTCCGCCATCGCCCCTCTAGCAGGTCGCGTCGACCGGCAGGTAGCGCACCGCCAGCACGCCGCTGGTGCTGCGCAACTCTTCGAGCACTTCGTCGGAGACTTCGGTGTCGGTATCGACCAGCGTGTAGGCGGTCTCTCCCTTGGACTTGTTCAGCATGTTGTGGATGTTGATCTTGCGCTTGCCGAGCGTATGCGAGATGCGGCCGAGCATGTCGGGAACGTTCGCATTGGCGATCGCCAGCCGGTAGGGCGCTTCGCGCGCCATCCCGGCATCCGGGAAATTCACGGCGTTCTGCAGATTGCCGTGCTCCAGATACTCGCGCATCTGGTCGACCACCATGACCGCGGAGTTGTCCTCGGCTTCGGCGGTGGAGGCGCCCAGGTGCGGCAGCGCGATGACGCCCGTTTGGCCTAGCAGCGCGGCGCTCGGAAAATCGGTGACATACCAGCGCAGCTTCTTCGCTGCGAGGCCTTTCAGCACCGCCTCTTCGGCGACCACGCCCTCGCGCGAAAAATTAAGCAGCACCGCACCCGGCTGCAGCTGCTGCACGGCCTTGTCGTTGATCAGGTGCTTCGTTTTCTCTACCAGCGGCACGTGCAGCGTGACGAAGTGGCTTGCCTTGAGTAGCTCGTCCACCGAGCCGGCGCGGCGCACCTGCGAAGGCAGGCTCCACGCGGCCTCGACCGTGATGTGCGGGTCGTAGCCAAGCACGTTCATGCCGAGCCGGATCGCCGCATCGGCGACCAGGCTGCCGATCTTGCCCAGGCCGATCACGCCCAGCGTATGCCCGGGAAGCTCGAAGCCGGCAAACTGCTTCTTGCCGCTCTCGACGGTCTTCTCCAGGCCCTCGCCGTCCAAGCCGCGGACGAAATCGAGCGCCGGCGCCAGGTTGCGCGCTGCGATCAGCATGCCGGCGAGCACCAGCTCCTTCACCGCGTTGGCGTTCGCGCCGGGGGCGTTGAACACCGGGATGCCGCGCTTCGAGAGGGTCGCCACCGGAATGTTGTTGACCCCGGCGCCTGCGCGCCCGACGGCGCGCAGCGACGGCCCGAACTCGAACTTGTGCAGGTCCTGCGAGCGCACGAGGATGGCCCACGGATCCTTGGACTCCTTGACGATCGCATAGCGCTCGCCAGGGAATCGCTTGAGGCCCACCTCGGCGATCTGGTTGAGCACCAGGATCTCGCATTTCTTTCCCTTAGCCATGGCGCTGCTCGAACTCCTTCAGATACGCAACCAGCTGCTGCACGCCCTCGAGCGGCATTGCGTTGTAGATCGACGCCCGCATTCCGCCGACCGAACGGTGTCCCTTGAGCTGCACCATCCCGCGCTCGGCCGCGCCCTTGAGGAACGGCTCGTCGAGCTTCGCATCGGCAAGCGTGAACGGCACGTTCATGCGCGACCGATCGCCCGGCGCGACCGGATTGCGATAGAGCTTGCTCGCATCCAGGCAGTCGTAGAGGAGCTTCGCCTTGGCGAGGTTCTGCCGCTCGATCGCTGCCAACCCGCCCTGCTGCTTGAGCCACTTGAAGACGAGGCCGGCGACATACATCGAGTACGTTGCCGGCGTGTTCAGCATCGAGTCGGCTTCGGCCTGCAGCTTGTAGTCCATCACCGTCGGCGTGCCCTTGGCCGCGCTTCCGAGCAGGTCTTCGCGCACGATCACGATGACGAGCCCTGCCGGCCCGATGTTCTTCTGCGCGCCAGCGTAGATCAGGCCGAACCTCGAGACGTCGAGCGGGCGGGAAAGAATGTGCGAGGACGCATCGGCGACGAGCGGAATGCCGCCGCTTTCCGGGATCCAGTGGAACTCGACGCCGCCGATCGTTTCGTTCGAGCAGTAGTGCACATACGCGGCGTCCGGCCGGATTTTCCACGCCGCCTGCGCGGGCGCGTACGTGAACTTGCGGTCTTCCGAGCTTGCCGCGATCGAGACGTCGCAGAAGGCCTGCGCCTCCTTGGCCGCCTTCTTCGACCATTCGCCAGTGACCACGTAGTCGGCTTTCGCGCGCCCGGCGAGCAGGTTCATCGGCACTTGCGCAAACTGCAGCGTGGCGCCGCCCTGCAGGAATAGCACCTTGTAGTTCTGTGGAATCGCCAGCAGCTCGCGCAGGTCCTTTTCGGCCTCGGCGGCGATCGCCATGAACTCCTTGCCGCGATGGCTCATCTCCATCACGCACATGCCGGTGCCGTGCCAGTCGAGCATCTCGTCGCCGGCGCGCGCCAGCACTTCCTCGGGAAGCACCGCCGGGCCGGCGCTGAAGTTGTAGATCCTGCTCATTCGCCCTTTCAAGCGTTTGCGTTGCTGCGCAGGTCTTGTCTGCGCTGCAACGCGTCGTGGGTTTTCAATGCACGGTCGGGCCGAGCGATGGCGGAGTGTCGAGCGGCGGCTCGCCGTCCCCGCCGTTGCCGTTGCCGCCGTTCGCCTTGCCGCCGCCGTTCGCGCCTTCGTCCTCGTCGGTCTCGACGATGTGCTCGACGCCGGCGAGCTTCTCGCCTTCGCCGAGCGCGATCAGCGTCACGCCTTGCGTCGATCGGCCCTGCTCGCGCAACTGGTCGACGCGCGTGCGGATCAGCACGCCGCCGGTGGAGATCAGCATTACTTCGTCGGCGTCGTCGACGAGCACGGCGCCGACCAGCACGCCGTTGCGCTCCGAGGCCTGAATCGCGATGATTCCCTGTCCGCCGCGACCGTGCTTGGTGTATTCGCCGATCGGCGTGCGCTTGCCGAACCCGTTTTCGGTGGCGGTAAGCACCGTCTTCGATTCGTCGTTGGCGGCCAGCATGCAGACCACGCGATGCCCGCCGCCCTCGGGAAGGCGCATGCCGCGCACCCCGGTCGCCTGGCGACCCATCGGCCGCACTTCGTCCTCCGAGAAGCGCACCGCCTTGCCTTCGGAGGAAAACAGCATTACGTCGAACTTGCCGTCGGTGAGCGCCGCGCCGACGAGGTAATCGCCCTCTTCGAGCGCCACTGCGATGATTCCGGAGGGCCGCGGCCGGGAGAAATCGGTGAGCGCCGTCTTCTTCACCGTGCCTTTCGCCGTCGCCATGAAGACGAAATGATTCTCGTCGAACTCGCGCACGCGCACCACCGCGGTGATCTTCTCGCCTTCGGTGAGCGGGAACATGTTGACGATCGGCTTGCCGCGGCTCGCGCGGCTGCCCTGCGGCACTTCATACACCTTGAGCCAGTACACCTGCCCGCGGTTGCTGAAGCAAAGCAGGTAATCGTGCGAGTGCGCGATGAAGAGGCGCTCGATGAAATCGTCTTCCTTGGTGCTGGCGGCCATCTTGCCGCGGCCGCCGCGACGCTGCGCGCGGTAGTCCGCGAGCGGCTGCGACTTCACATACCCGCCGTGCGAGAACGTCACCACCATGTCCTGCGGCGCGATCAGATCCGCCAGCGAAATGTCCTCGGCGACGAAAACGATCTCGCTGCGCCGCTTGTCGGCGAATTCGGTGCGGATGCCGGCCAGCTCCTCGGCAATGATGGCGAGGATGCGCTCGGGCCGCGCGAGAATGTCGAGCAAGTCGGCGATGGCGTCCATTACCTCGCGATATTCGTCGCGAATCCGGTCCTGCTCGAGGCCGGTCAGGCGGCGCAGTTGCAGGTCGATGATGGCCTGCGCCTGCACGTCGGTGAGCCGGTAGCCATCCGCGGTAAGCCCGTAGGCCGGGGGCAATCCGTCGGGGCGGAAGCGCTCGGCGCCGGCGCCGCTGCCGACGCGCGCGAGCATCTGCAGCACCAGGTCGGAGCGCCAGACGCGCGCCATCAGCTCGCGCTTCGCTTCCGCGGGCGACGGGGCGCGCTTGATCAGCTCGATCACCTCGTCGACGTTCGAGAGCGCGACCGCCAGCCCTTCCAGGATGTGGCCTCGCTCGCGCGCGCGGCGCAGGTCGAAGACGGTGCGACGCGTCACCACCTCGCGCCGGTGCGCGATGAACGCTTCCAGCATCGCCTTCAGGTCGAGGATTCTCGGCTGTCCCTCGACCAGCGCGACCATGTTCATGCCGAACGTATCCTGCAGCTGCGTCTGCTTGTAGAGGTTGTTCAGGACCACGTCCGGGATCTCGCCGCGCTTCAGCTCGACGACGATCCGCATGCCGTCCTTGTCGGACTCGTCGCGAATGTCGGAGATGCCTTCGATCCGCTTCTCGGTGACGAGCTCCGCCATCCGCTCAATGAGCGCCTTCTTGTTGACCTGGTAGGGCAGCTCGTCGACCACGATCGCCTGCCGATCGCCCTTGCCGATGTCTTCGAAATGCGTGCGCGCACGCATCACTACGCGGCCGCGCCCGGTGCGATATCCCTCGTGGACGCCGGCGACGCCGTAGATGATTGCCGCGGTCGGGAAATCCGGCGCCGGCATGAGCTTGATCAAGTCCTCGATCGCGCAGCCCGGCTCCTTCAGCACGTGCAGGCAGGCGTCGATCACTTCGCCCAAGTTGTGCGGTGGGATGTTGGTGGCCATGCCGACCGCGATGCCGGAAGAGCCGTTGACGAGCAGGTTGGGCAGCCGGGTCGGCAGCACGACCGGCTCGCGCTCCTTGCCGTCGTAGTTCTCGACGAAATCGACCGTCTCTTTGTCGATGTCGGCGAGCATCTCGCTCGTGAGCCGCGCCATGCGGCACTCGGTGTAGCGGTAGGCCGCGGCGTTGTCGCCGTCGATCGAGCCGAAGTTGCCCTGGCCGTCGACGAGCGGATAGCGCATCGAGAAGTCCTGCGCCATGCGCACCAGCGCCTCGTAGGTCGCGGTGTCGCCGTGCGGGTGATACTTGCCGAGCACCTCGCCCACCACCCGGGCGCACTTCACGTACGGCCGGTTCCAGACGTTGTTCGCCTCCTGCATGGCGAACAGCACTCGGCGATGCACCGGCTTCAATCCGTCGCGCACGTCCGGCAGCGCGCGGCCGACGATCACGCTCATCGCGTAGTCGAGGTACGAGCGCCGCATCTCCTCTTCGAGACTGACCGGCAGCGTTTCCTTGGCGAACGATTCCATCGGCGACGAACGAGTCGAAAGGAGATTTTTCTGGAGAGAAACGGAGCCGAAATTTTACCGCATTCGCTCTCTCGTTTTGCCGCCGGAGGCTTGTATTTGCGCGCCAGGCGCTATGCTTACAGGCAATGAGCGGCACGTTTCTGATTCGCGCGCGCTGGGTGGTGCCGGTGGAGCCGGCCGGCGCAGTGCTCGACGATCACACCGTCGTGGTGAACGGCGAGCGCATCGAAGCGCTGCTGCCGGCAGCGGAGGCGTCGATCCGCTACCCGGAGGCGGCGGGCATCGGGCTGCCCGAGCACGTGCTGATTCCCGGGCTCGTCAATGCACACACGCACGCGGCGATGTCGCTGATGCGCGGCCTCGCCGACGATCGACCGCTCGAGCGCTGGCTGCGCGAGCACATCTGGCCCGCCGAAGCGGGCCACGTCTCGGCCGAGTTCGTGCACGACGGGACGCTGCTCGCCTGCGCCGAGATGCTGCGCGGGGGCATCACCTGCTTCAACGACATGTACTTCTTTCCCGAGGCGGCGCTCGAGGCGGCGCTGCAAGCCGGCATGCGCGCCTCGCTCGGCATGATCGTGATCGAGTTTCCGTCGGCCTACGCTTCCGACCCGGACGATTACCTGCGCAAAGGGCTGGCGCTGCGCGATCGCTGGCGCGAGCACCCGCTCGCTTCTTTCTGTCTCGCTCCGCATGCGCCGTACACCGTGTCGGACGCCACGTTTCGCCGGGTGGCGACCATCCTCGGGGAGCTGGACGTGCCGCTGCACATCCACCTTCACGAGACCGAAGACGAGGTCGAGCGCTCGGTGTCGGAACATGGCCTGCGCCCGCTCGAGCGGCTGAGCCGCCTGGGGTTGCTCGGACCGAGCCTTCTCGCCGTGCACAGCGTTCATCTCACGCCGCAGGAAATTGCGCTTCTCGCACGCCATGGGGCATCCGTCGTGCACTGCCCGTCTTCGAACCTGAAGCTCGCGAGCGGATTCGCGCCTGTGGCGAGCCTCCTGCAGGCCGGCGTCAACGTCGCCCTGGGCACCGACGGTGCGGCAAGCAACAACCGCCTGGATCTGATGCAGGAGATGCGGCAGGCAGCGCTGCTTGCCAAGGCGGTGGCGCGCGACGCCGAGGCCATGCCCGCGCACGTCGCGTTGCGCTGTGCGACGCTTGCAGGCGCTGCGGCACTGGGGCTGGGGGATCGGATCGGGTCGATCGTTCCCGGCAAGTTCGCCGACCTTGTCGCTATCCGGCTACTGGGGCCGGAGCTGGAACCGTGCTTCGACCCGGTCTCGCACCTGGTCTATGCCGCCGGTCGGGAGCACGTAACCGACGTCTGGGTTGCGGGAAAGCAACAAGTGAGGGGCCGGGAACTGCGGGGGTTTGCCGGGCCGGCCTTGGAGACCCGAACGAAGTTATGGCAGAATGCTCTGGGAAGACGCTAAAAATCTTGAATAGAAACAAGTTTCATAAAAGTCGAAAGGGAAAACCACGATGAAACGAATTCTGATGCCGGTCGCTGCGTTGGCGGTCGCGTTGCTCGCGACACCGTTCGGTGCCCTCGCTCAGTCCAAGCAGGGATATTGGACCGAGCCCGCCGGAGGAGACGCAGTGTGGAGGAGCGGCACCGGACTGTGCTGGCGCGCTGGTTATTGGACCCCGGCAATGGCGATTGCAGAGTGCGATCCGGATCTTGTTCCGAAGCCGCGTGCGCCTGCGCCTGTCGTAACACCGCCGCCGCCGCCGCCGCCCAAGCCGGCGCCCGCGAAGCCCAAGCCCGCGCCGAAGCCGGTTGCCGAGAAGGTGACGCTTGCCGCCGACGTGCTGTTCGACTTCGACAAGTCGGTGCTGAAGAACGAGGGCAAGGCGAAGCTCGACGATCTGGCGAACAAGGTGAGAGCCATCAACCTCGAAGTGGTGATCGCGATCGGCCACACCGATTCGATCGGCAGCGATGCCTACAACCAGAGGCTGTCGGTTCGCCGCGCCGAGTCGGTCAAGGCTTACCTGGTCTCGAAGGGAGTGGAGCCAAACCGCATCTACACCGAAGGCAAGGGCGAGAAGCAGCCCGTGGCGTCCAACAAGACCAAAGAAGGTCGCGCCAAGAACCGCCGTGTGGAAATCGAGGTCATTGGTACCAAGAAGCCCTGATCCACTAGCAACTTCCTTAAAAGCCCCGCTTCGGCGGGGCTTTTTGTTTATGGCCCGAGATTTGAACGTCGATCCGGCGGAGCTGGAGAAATTCAACGAGCTTGCGCACCGCTGGTGGGACCGCGACGGCGAGTTCCGCCCGCTGCATGAGATCAATCCGCTGCGGCTCGGCTGGATCGACCGGCAGGCGCCGCTTGCCGGGAAGACTGCGCTGGACGTCGGTTGCGGCGGCGGGATTCTCACCGAAGCGATGGCGCGTCTCGGCGCGAACGCCACCGGCATAGATCTCGGCGAAAAGGCGCTCGCCGTTGCGCGAATCCATGCGAACCAAGTCGGCGCGAACGTCCGCTACGAAGCGGTCTCGGCCGAGGATTTCGCGCAAGCCCATTCGCAGGAATTCGACGTCGTCACGTGCATGGAGCTGCTGGAGCACGTTCCGGAGCCGCCGAGCACGGTGCAAGCCTGCGCGCGCCTTGCGAAGCCGGGAGGGCGCATCTTCTTCTCCACGATCAACCGCAACCCGAAGGCGTATCTCTTCGCGGTGGTCGGCGCCGAATACGTGCTGAAGCTCCTGCCGAAAGGCACGCATGATTACGCGCGCTTCATCAAGCCCTCGGAACTCACGCGCTGGTGTCGCGACGCCGGGCTGCGGCCGCTCGAGATGATCGGCATGACTTACAACCCTCTCACGAAGCAATACCGCCTCACTGGCAATTGCGACGTGAACTATCTGCTCTGCTGCGCCAAGGATGGCTAGCAAGGCGGTTCTGTTCGACCTCGATGGCACGTTCGCCGACACCGCGGCGGATCTGGTGCGCGCGCTCAACCGCCTGCGCGCCGACCGCGGCCTGCCGGATCTGCCGCTTGCGGAGTTGCGGCAATTCGCTTCCGCCGGCGCCCGCGGACTGATCGTCGCCGGCCTCCAAATGCTTCCGGACCATCCGGATTACACCGCGACGCGCGAGCAATTCCTGAAGCATTACGCGGCAGCGATCTGCGTCGACACGCAGCTCTTTCCCGGCATCGAAGAATTGCTGGCAGCGATCGAAGCGCGCGGATTGCGCTGGGGCATCGTCACCAACAAGTCGACCACCCTCACCCGGCAACTCTTGGAAGCGATGCGCCTCGCGGAGCGTCCCGCGTGCATCGTGTGCGGCGACACGACGCCGTACCTGAAGCCCGATCCGGCATCGCTCTTTCATGCGGCGAAGGTCCTCGGCGTTCCGCCCGAGGAATGCGTCTACGTCGGCGACGATCTGCGCGACATGCTGGCCGCGCACGCTGCGGGCATGTACAGCGTCGCCGCCGCCTGGGGTTACGGCGAGGCGCTCGAGAGTTGGAACGCCGATCGGATCATTCTGCATCCGACGGACTTGATCGCCGTACTCTGAACCCCATATGGGATAATCGAAGCAACCGAATCAATGGGGGCGACCTGGTTTCGACGTGGGTCGCGAAGCAGCGCAGGGCATGCCGAGGACCAGATCACCTCGTAAATCCATTCTGGAAACACTACAAACGCCAACGACGAGCGTTTCGCTCTCGCCGCCTAATACCGGCGAGACGCTGCACTAGCCTGCTGATGGGCTAGGCCGGAGGGACAGACGAGGCGCAAGCCGGATTTGTTCTGACGGTGCAGCGTCATTTACATCAGCCTCTCCGCGCAGTCTGGTCGCTTGGCCGTGCGGATCCGTCGAAGCGACTGGCTGAGCGCCAGCCTGCCGGCCGGCGGGCGCGAGGCGAGATCCAAATGACCAGGCTAAGCATGTAGTCCTGACTGTGTAGGACTTGCGGACGCGGGTTCGATCAGTGGTCGCCTCTGCCCGTAAGGGCAGAGTGCAAACGGGGCTCACATCGGT
>DASUMM010000316.1:0-2093 GCA_036277655.1 Burkholderiales bacterium
GCAAGGAAGGGCACGCCGCCGTGAGAAGGGTCGCCAGCGTAACCATCAAGACATGGACGATGCGCATCGTTTCCCCCCAGCCGCGAAGCTTTCAGCCGTCTCGTGCCGACTGACCGTCAGCCCAGCTCTGGCACTGCAAAAGCTCTCTCGGCTGCAGCTTCTTCGCCAACGTATTCTTGCGTGTCTTTGCAGCCTCGATGCCACGACGAGCCGCAAGTGCATACCAGCTGCAAGCCCAGAGGTCGTTCTGCGTGGTCCCGCGGCCTGCTTCGTAATACTCGGCCACCTTCAGCATCGCTCCTGCGTGGCCGCGATTTGCATGCTGCTGGTAGTACTTGAATGCCGCTTCATCGCCGGTGGGCGGATTCAGTTTCGGAGTGTCGGGCGGAGCGATCGCGAGCTGATCGGGAGGCCTCGGCGCGGGCGCGGGCGTCTCCTCAGCCGGTTTTTCCGCAGGAGGGGTCGGCTTGACCGGTTTCTCCTTGCGGGTTTCCCGGATGGCGGGCTTTGCCGGCGGCGCAGGCCTGGCGGGAGCCGGTGCTTCCCTGGGCGCCGCCGCGATCGGCGGGCTGGCATCCGGTTCCTTCTTTGCTTCCGGCTGCAGTGGCGGCGCTGGTTTTTGCTCTGGCGTCGTTGCCGGCGGAGGAACCGACGCTGCCGGTGGCGGCGCGGGCGACGGTGCTGCTGCGACTGGGGGTGCGGACGGTTTCGAATTCTGCAGCACGAAATACGCACCGAACGCTCCAGCCAGCGCGGCGACCAAAGCCAGCCCCGCTGCCACGGCCAGGCGATTTGGAGACTGTCGTACCGTCGGCGTGGAAGGCGGAAGCGTTTGCGCCGGTGGCGGAGCGGGCGAAAGCGGCTCAACAGGGCTTACCGCCGCGACACCGACCGGGGGCTCGACGGCTCCCTGTAGTTCCCGCCGCCATTCGGCGATGCTTTGTGGCCGATCCTTCTCGGCGAATTCGAGCGCATGATCGATCGCGCGCAGCACGCGCTCGGAATAACGCCCGGCGCCGATCGTGCGCGCAGGAATCAGCACCTCGCGCGCGCTCCCGAGCACGCCCTTGCTGCGCGTGATTGCATCGAGCGGCGGCACGCCGGCGATCGCGCGATAGCAGGTGGCGCCCAGACCGTAGAGATCGGTCCATGCTCCCTGGTTTTCGCCGCTCGAGTAGTACTGCTCGAACGGCGCGTAGCCAGGCGCGACGAGAATCGTCACGGTGCGGCCCTGGCCGAGCGAGCCGCGCGCCGAGCCGAAATCGAGCAGCACGGGAGTGCCGTCGACGCGAATGTGGAGGTTGTCCGGCTTGATGTCGCGGTGGATGAAGCCGGCGTTGTGAATGAGCTCCAGCCCGTCGAGAATCGGCAGCAGCACGCGCATCAGTTCCGCTTCCGGAAGCGTCCTGCGCCGCTCGAGCAGCGTGGCGAAGTTTTCACCTTCTTCGAAGCGCATCACCATGTACGCCGTGCCGTTGAACTCGAACACGGAGAGCACGCGCACGATGTTCGGATGGTCGAAGCGTGCGAGCGTGCGCGCTTCGCGCAGGAAACGATCGAGCCCCCAGCGATAGCGATCGCCCTGGTCGTCGGAGCGCGGACGCACCGTCGAATCGGCCCGTCGGGTCGCGACTTCCACCGGCAGGTATTCCTTGATCGCGACCGCCTGGTCGAGATTGGTGTCGCGCGCGAGATAAGTGATGCCGAAGCCACCCTGGCCAAGCACGCGATCCAGCACGTACCAGTGCAGCCGGTACTGCGAGGGGAGCGCGTCCGGGTAGGCTTGGTCGCTCATGGCACGAGGCGCGTCACACTTTACTGCAACGTGGCGCGCCACCCCAAACGCCCCCGCTTATAATGAACCGCATGCCTTTGACTGCCCGCGAGCTCGACGTGCTGCGGCTGCTTTGCAGCGGCAAGCGCTACGCCGACATCGCGCGCGAGCTCGGCATGACGAGAAATACCGCCGCCGGGCATCTGAAAAGCGTGTATCGCAAGCTCGAGGTGAACTCTGCCGCAGCGGCGGTTATGCGCGCGGTAGAAATGCGGTTGTTTGCAAATGCCGCCGAGGCTTTGCCCAAGATCAAGGCCGA
>DASUMM010000317.1:0-4413 GCA_036277655.1 Burkholderiales bacterium
GCCGAACGGGCCCCGGGCGACCACGCCCCCTTCGCTCCACTCGATTCGGGTCAGATTGCGAACGACTGCCCGAGCGAAGTATACGAGGAAGAGTGCAAGCACTGCAGCCAATATCCAGGCGAACGCCTTCTCCGGCGAGACGGCCTGCAGCAGCGCGGCAGTGACGCCGATCCCGAAAAGCCCGCGCGCATAGTCGGCGCATAGCGCCCGTGCCGGGTAGCGGCAAGTGCGGATCACCGTTGCGCTGGCACTGGAGGCGGCGCGAACCCGAACAGCTCACGCGCACTGCGCCAGCGCACTGCCGGCTGTTCCTGCAGGCGCGCGAACAACTCCTCCAGGAAACGCCACGTTGCGGCATCGTGACAGGCGTGGTGCGTGAGCCAGCCCGTCGGTTCGGTGGAGTCGACGGCCGCTAGGCGTCGCGCTGCAAGGTGCCGCACTGCCTGCTCGAGCGCCAGCTCGACGCCGACAAAGCCGCGACCACCTTTCCACGCGATGAGATCCACGTGCGTGTTGACTTCCAGCACCCCTGCACTTCGCTTCGCCATGCGTGGCCGAAAGCGGCTGATGCCCCGAAACCCCCAACCGGCGAGGAGCGGAATCAGCGCAGCGGAAATCCGGTTCCAGGGCGGCACCAGCACGTCGATCGCACGGGATCCGGCAAGCGCAGTGAGCCGCTCGCGTCCGCGGCAGAGCCTTTCCTTCGCATGTTCGCTTGCCTCGCCGGAGGGAAATTCGCATTTCTTTTCCCCCTCCCCGGCGCGGTTGCGGTGGTCGAATCCGTGCTGCAGCACGTCGGTGCCGGGCGGCAATGACGAAAACAACTGCCCTTCTGCGTGGTGCGGGATCACGGCGAGCGCAAGCGGGATCTGCCAGCGCCCGGTCAACTCGAACAATCGTTCGAGTGCCGCGTGCGGCGCCGCCGCATCGTCATCCCGCAGCCAGAACTCGACCGTTCGTCCGTCATCGCGCCAGCGCTGCAGCTCCGCCTGCAGCGACTCCCACGCGCCGCTCACCAGTGAAACCCCGCAGTGCGGCGCGCGAGCCATTCTGCGCTGTTGCGGGCGCCGTCGAGGTCGAATTGAGCCGGGACCGGTTTTGCGCCTTGGACCGCACGATCGATGGCAGCCGCAAGCGCTTCCCCGCTAAGGCGCGCCTCCTCGAGCACATGAACGCGCCCAAGCGCCGCGAGAGCGCCTGCGCGCATCGCCTGCTCCGTCTCCTTGCCGGTGCTAAACGGCACGACCACCGAGCGCGCGCCGCAGTCGAGAATCTCCATCAGCGTGTTGTAGCCGGCCTGGCTCACCGAGACGGCGCAATTTTGTAGCAGCGTGCGGAAATCGGCGCGGGAACGCTCGACGATTACATTGCGATCGCCGGCCGCCCGCTCGCGCAACTCCGCGAACGAGGCGCCGGGCAGCTGCTCGCCGGCGATCAGCCGCCAGGTCCGGTCGCGCACGATCGTTAGTGGCCGCGCCTCGAGCGCCGCCTGCAGCAGCGGTGCGCCGACTGCGCCGCCGCCCACAGACACCAGAACCTCGTCGCGTCCCGCCTCGCCACCCGCGAGCGGCGAGCGGTCGACGATGAACCCGGTGTAGTGCATGCGCTCACCAAGCCGAAGGGCGTGGCGGAACGTGCGCTCGAACGGAATCAGCCGCGGGTCGCCATGCACCAGCACGGAATCGAAGTAACGCTCGAACATCGCCAGCATCTCGTCTTGTCGTTCCGGGCTGCTGTGAGCAAGCACGTCGCGCACCGAAGACACGATCAGCGGGCGTGGCTGACCACGGCTTGCTTCCTCGAGCAACGGCAGCAGCTCGAAGCGCATTTGTCGCCTGCCGAACGGAAAAAGCTCAACGATCAGCGCATGCGCCTGCGATTTCCGCCACGCCTGAAGAAGCGCTTCGCGACGCGCATTGCGCCAGGCGTCGTCGATAGCATTGCCGTGCTCGTCGATCAACGTGCGAAAGCCCAAGTCCGCCGCAGTGGCGGCGGGCAATTGAACGACCTCGACGCCGGCGGGCATCGATTCGGGCACCGGAAGCCCACCGGTCGCAAACGTGACTTGCATCCCCTCGCTTGCGAGTGCTCGCGCAAGCGTCGCGGCGCGCCGGAAATGACCGATGCCCAGCAGGTGCTGGACGTAGAGGAAGATGCGCCTTGGGCTCAATTCACCCGGGACGTGGCGAGGACGTCCTGCAATGCCAGTTCGAGCGTGCGCGCAGCGCTCGGCAGGCTGCGCTCGAGCGCCACGTGTTCGGCGGCTGCCCTTCCCATCTCGACTCGCCTGACGGGATTCACGAGGAGCGTACGTGCGAGATCAGCCAGGATCGCCGGATCCATTCGCGGCGCCAGCAGTCCGGTGCGGCCATCGATGACGACATCCGGGACGCCTCGATGGGCCACCGAGACCACCGGAACTCCGGCGGCTTGCGCCTCGAGCATCGCCATTCCGTACGCTTCGTTGCATGCGGGCCAGATGCACAGGTCCGACGCCGCATACATCGCGGCGACGTCTTCCAGGGAAAGCGCGCCGAGCATTCGGCAACGTCCGGGTGCAGCGGCATGCAGCATGCGAGCGACCTCTTCTTCGCTCGGGCCAGCACCAGCGACCAAGAGGTGCCAGCGCAGATCCCTGATTCGTTCGAGGACCAAGGCGAGTTCCCGGTAAGAAGCAGTCTTGTCACCGGGACGCATCATCGCGGCGACCGCGATCCAGGCAGCATCGGGATCCAGGTCCTGCTCGGCGGCCAGACGAGCCCGCTGCGCCTTGCGTTGCGCTGCCGCGGCTGCGAGCGGCTCCCGGTCGAGGAAGGGTGGCAGCAGCATGATCCGGTCCGCCTCGAGGAGCGACTCCAGGCAGACCCTGTCGTAGCGCGTCGGCGAAATCACGAGATTTGCGGCCTGAATCGCCTGAACCGCAGCGTTGTGCCCGAGCGACCAGGCGCCATTCGCACGCTTCGGTGCGTGAGAGGCCTCGGCGATCACGTAAGGAATGCCGAGTTCCCTGGCGAGCCGTGGGCCGAGCCAGTCCGGCGCCTTGTAATACACGTGGTAGGTAAACCAGAGATCGGGGCGAGCGTCCGCGTTTGCGCCCCGCCAGCAGGATGCCAGGTCGCGAACGATTGCGGTTCCTTGGGATTGCAGCGCGCGCTGGCGCTCCGGGCTGCCTTCGCCGTCGTAGCTGCGGAAATCCGACGCGAGATCGACCCGGTGGCCGGCGAGCCGAAGCGCTGCCATGTAGAGAGCGGCAATGCGCCGGTCGCCGGAGGGGACCTCATGGCTTGGTGCTTTCAGCGGCGCATAGAACGCGATTCGCACGCGAATCCCTATCCGGATGCAGAGCGTGCCCGAAGCGGCGCCGGCAGTAATCCGAATCTTTGCGCCAGAGGCGCAAGGTTCGGCTCGAACCCGAAGCGCGCGCCGATTCGCGACTGACCGGCATGCCCCAGCCTCGCACGCAAGGCGGGGTCCCGCGCGAGCCGTGCGATCTGCTGCGTAAGCTCGTCCACGGAACCGGGTTCGACCAGCACTCCCGTCGCACCGTCCTCGATCAATTCGGGAATCGCCGAGACGCGCGTCGCAACGCACGCCAATCCCTGGCTTTGCGCTTCCATGAGGACATTCGGCAGCCCGTCGCGATCGCCATCGCGGGCGACGCGGGAAGCAAGCACGAAAAGATCCGCCGCGCGGTACTCGTTAAGCACTTCACGCTGCGCCATGGCGCCGCGCCATTCGATATGCCCGTCGATGCCGAGTCTGCGCGCGCGCCGCTGCAGCGATTTCCTCAGCGGTCCGCCGCCGACGTGGACCAGGCGCCAATGCAGCGTCGGCGGAAGCCGCGCGAGCGCTTCCAGCAGCACGTCGGTGCCCTTTTTCTCCACCAGCCGGCCGACGGAAAGAATGACGACCGACTGTGGGTCCTTGCCCGCATCACTTTTTTCGCTCAAGGGAAACCGCGAAAAATCCAGGCCGTGATAGACCAGCTCCACCCGACCCGGCGGCGCGAGCGCTGCCAGGTGCGCATGATTGGCCGCAGTACAGGTGACAAGCCACTCGCAGGACGCGAGCTTCTCGCGCTTTTCCCACTCCGGCGTGGTCCAGATGTCCTTGGCGTGCGCCGAGCCCGTCCACGCCATGCCCAGCAGCAGCGCGGCATAGCGCGCGACCGAGGCCGGCGTGTGAAGGAAGTGCGCATGCAGGCGCCGCACGTCGCCGGGCAGTTCGGCGGCCAGCACCAGCGCCTGGCCGAAGCGGCGCATGCGGTTCGGCGTCGGATCGCGCGCGAGATCGCGCAGCCAGGTATTTCTTGTTTGTTTATATCGGGAATTCCGCCTCATCCGGAACCACGCGCGCACGACCCTGAAAGGTTCGACGAGAAGATACTCGGGTAGGTATAGGATCGCGGCACGG
>DASUMM010000318.1:0-2347 GCA_036277655.1 Burkholderiales bacterium
GTTCGCGCGAAAGTCGCTCGACGAACGGCAGCAGCTGCGCCCGCTCCTTCGCGAGATCGATCTTGTTCACCACCGCCACCACCGGCACCGCAGCGCCGATGCGCGAGAGCACCTTTGCATCCTCCGCATCGTAGCGAAGCGCCTCGACCACGAAGCACGCGACGTCGCAGTCGCGCACGCCTTCCAGGGCGCTGCGATTGAGCGCGCGATTGAGCGCATTGGCATGCCGCGTCTGGAACCCGGGCAGGTCGACGAGCAGGTATTGCGCGTCCTCGGTCGTCAGCATGCCGGTCACCCGGTGGCGGGTGGTCTGCGCCTTGGCCGAGACGATCGCCAGCTTCTCGCCGACGAGCGCGTTGACGAGGCTCGACTTGCCAGTATTCGGCCGCCCGGCGATCGCCACGGTGCCGCAGCGAAAGGAATTCATGCTTCCAGCAGCTTGAGCAGGTTTTCTGCAGCGCGCTGCTCGGCGGAGCGCCGGGAGCGCCCCTGCCCGGTCGACGAAAGCTGCAGATCTTCGAGCACGCATTCGACTTCGAACACCTGCTTGTGCGCCGCTCCGGAAGTCGAAGCGATCCGGTAGACCGGCAGCTTGCGCCGCTGCCCCTGCAGGTATTCCTGCAATCGCGTCTTGGCGTCCTTGGCAGGCGCGCGCCGATCGATGCGCTGCAGGGCCGGGCCGAGGCAGGCCTGGATCGCGGCGAGCGCCGCCGGATAGCCGCCGTCGAGGAACGCGGCGCCGAACACGGCTTCCAGCGCATCGGCAAGCGTCGAAGCGCGTTGCGCGCCGGCGCTCGCGACTTCGCCTTCGCCGAGCCGCAGGAATTCCGACAGCCCGACTTCGCGGGCCGCCTGCGCGAGCGCGGCCTCTCGCACTACGCTCGCCCGCAGGCGCGACAACTCGCCTTCGCTCGCATCGGGGAAACGCTCGCACAGTTGCGCAGCGACGACGCAGCCGAGCACGCCGTCGCCGAGGAACTCGAGGCGCTCGTTGTGCGGGGAGCCGAAGCTGCGGTGGGTCAGCGCCTGCTCGAGGAGCGCGCGACTCGCGAAGCGGTGGCCGATGCGCCGTTCCAGGCCTTCCAGCCTGGGCGGCGCGCTAGTTGCCGACCCGGTCGGTTGCTTTCGAGCTGGCGGCAAAATCCAGATACACGCCGACGTTGGCGAAAAGCGGCACGTCCTTGCGATAGGCAAACGAGATCACGACCTCGCCGCCCTCCTTGGTGATCTCCAGGTCCTTCTCGTTGATCGATTTCACGTCCTCGATCGCGGTCTTCAGCTGCCAGGAGCGGCGGATGTCGAGCACCGTGCCGCCGCGCTGCTCCTGCGCGATCTGCGTGATGAACTTCTTCGCGGTGAAGAACTCCAGGTACGGCGGAAATATCTTCATGAACAGCAGCACCGCCAGGATCAGGATCACTGCGCCGATGATCAGGCCCATCAGGCTGACGCCCTGCTGTCGCTTGCGCATGTTGTTGTTCCCCTCGGTCATTGGAAGGACCCGAATCTTCCCAGCTCGTTGAAGTTCAACCAGATGAAAAACGCGCGCCCGACGACCGCAGAGTCCGGCACGAACCCCCAGACGCGGCTGTCGCTCGAGTTGTCGCGGTTGTCTCCCATCACGAAGTAATGGTCCGGCGGCACCGTGCACGTCAGGCCGGCAGTATTGTAGTTGCAATTGTCCTGGAACGGGAACGAGCGGATCCGCTGCACATGCGACGGCGCATCCTCTTCCAGCAGGATCTCGTGGGACTTCCCGCCGAGCGTCTCGACGTATCGCTGCGAGAACTGCATGCGCTCGCGCGACAGGTAGTCCTCGACCCGTTGGAGCGGGACCGCGGCGCCGTTGAGGTAGAGCCGCTTGCCGCGGTACTCGACCCGGTCGCCCGGCACGCCCACCACGCGCTTGATGTAGTCGAGGCTCGGATCGACGGGGTAGCGGAACACCATCACGTCGCCTCGCTTGGGACGCTCGATCTCGATCACCTTGCGATTCACCACCGGGATGCGCAGGCCGTAGACGTACTTGTTCACCAGGATGAAATCGCCCACCAGCAGCGTCGGAATCATCGACCCGGACGGGATCTTGAACGGCTCGACGAGAAACGAACGCAGCAGAAACACGATCAGGATCACCGGGAAGAAGCTGATCGAGTACTCGACCCACCAGGGCTGCTTGCGGCCGGCTGCCCTGCGCTTGCGCAGCACCGCGAGGTCGAGCAGCCAGACCACCCCGGTCAGCGCGAGCAGCGTCACGAGGAACAGCGCGAAGTTCATTTTCCTCCCGTCTGCAGCACGGCGAGGAACGCTTCCTGCGGGATCTCGACCGACCCGACCACCTTCATGC
>DASUMM010000319.1:0-2039 GCA_036277655.1 Burkholderiales bacterium
CGAATCAGCGTGCGGTTCAACTCGAACTGCTCGCCGGTCGGCGAGAACGCGAGGCCGACGATGGTGAAAAGCACGAACGACGCCACCGTTACTGCAATGGCTTCCCGGAATCCCCAGCCGAACGCGGCCACCAGCACCGCGTAGAAGAAGAAGTAGAAGAAGATGCTGCTCGTGCCCTCGGTGAGCGAAACCAGGTAGGCGTAGAAGAGGATATCGATCCAGTGAAGCGCTCGATCCGGCGGCGCCCATTCGGATTTCCACGCCGTGTATGCGAGTGCCAGGCTGTACACGCAGTAGAGCGCGAGCGACAGATACGTCAGCTCGACCGCCCGCGCCGGCTCGGCCGGGTCGAGCCAGATGATCACGAACGCGCTGAACGCGAGCACGCAGCGCACGAGCACCAGCATGCGCACGTCGACGGTCTCGACGCGCTCGTTCGACGCGGCAGACCGAGCTGGCTGCGTCACTGCAGCACCCTCCGCCACAGATCGCGCACGCTCTCGGAGTGCGCTTCCGCCTGCTGCGGCGCCACGCGCGCGTACGGCGCGCCGTTCAGCCGCAGCGCGTGCTGCATCCGGCGGAATTCGCGGTACGCGACGCGGCAGCGCTCGGCGAGATCCGCCGGAATCAACCCGAGATCGGCACTGATCTTCAGCAACGCGATGTTGCCGAGGTTCCCGGTGAGCGCCGGATGCTTCGATGCGTGCGCCAGGACCAGGAACTGCACGATGAATTCGACGTCGATCATGCCGCCGCGGTCGTGCTTCACGTCGAAGAGGCCGCTCTTGTTCGGATGCGCGGCGTGCATCTTCTCGCGCATCTCGAGCACTTCCTTGGCGAGCTGCGCCGGATCGCGAGGCCGCGTCAGGATCTTCACGCGCAGCGCTTCGAACCCGACGCCGATCGCAGTGTCGCCGGCGCAGAAGCGAGCGCGCGTAAGCGCCTGGTGCTCCCACACCCACGCCGATTGCTCCTGGTAGTGCTCGAAGCCTTCGAGCGACGAGACCATCAGCCCTTTCTGTCCGGACGGCCGCAGCTGCAGGTCGGTCTCGAAAAGCGTTCCGGAGGACGTGCGCAGGCTCAGGAGGTTGTTCAGGCGCTGCGCAAGGCGCAGGTAGTTTTCCTGCGCGCGTTCGTCTTCGTCTTCGTACAGGAAAATGATGTCGAGGTCGGAGGCGTAGCCAAGCTCCTTGCCGCCGAGCTTGCCGTAGGCGATCACCGCGAAGCGCGGCGTCTCGCGATGGCGCGTGCGCACCTGCCGCCACGCCATGCCGATGGCGACGCCGAGCGTGCGGTCGGCAAGCTCCGACAGGTAGTCGGCAAGCTTCTCGACTGTCAGCAGCCCGGCGAGGTCCTGCGCAAGCAGGCGAAAGACCTGCGCCTGGTGGTGCTCGCGCAGCAGGTTCATCTGGCGCTCGAGATCGTCGCCGGCATGCGCGAGAGCGCGCAAAAGGTTGCTCTCGTAGGTCGCCATCTCCGGCGGCGCGTAGAGCAGCCGGTCGTCGAGCAATTCATCGAGCAGCAACGGATGGCGCGTGACGAATTCTGCTGCCCAGCTCGATGCGCCGATCATCTTCGTCACGCGCTCGAGCGCATCGGGATGCTCTACGAGCAGCGCGAGGTACGCAGCGCGGCCGGCGATCGCCTCGACGAAATCCATCGCGCGCGTGAGCGTGGCGTCTAGATCCGGCGTCGACCTGGCGGCGCGGGCGAACGCCGGCACCAGCCGGTCGACGTTGCGCCGGGAGTCTTCCGAAAGCGTCGCGTAGCGCTGGCTCTTTCGCAGCAGCTCCGCTCGCGGGTGCACCGGCCAGGCCTCGCCTTCGCGCTCTCCCTCGGCGAACACGCTCTCGAAGTGGCGCGTGACGAGCGCGCGCACTTCGGTCAGGCGCGCATGGAACGCATCCCAGGTGGCGAAGCCCGCCATCGCGGCGACGCGCTCGCGCTCCTCCGGTTTCACCGGCAACTGATGCGTCTGCGCATCGTCGACGTACTGCAGGCGGTGCTCGATCCTCCGCAGGAAGACGTAACTCTCTGCC
>DASUMM010000320.1:0-3713 GCA_036277655.1 Burkholderiales bacterium
GTCACTGGCGCGAGCATCCGCGCAACCCGGTGCGCTCGGATGCGCGCTGCGCGCGTCCGGCCGGGCGGCTGTACTGGCACGACGGCGCGCTGCACCGGCCGGCGCAGATCTGCGTGCCGTCGTACGGCTCGGGCATTGTGATCCAGCGCGTGCTGCGGCTCTCGACGCGCGACTACGCCGAGCAGGAGATCGGGCGCATCCTGCCGGCGCCCGGCGACGGCGTATGCGGGCTGCACACGCTGAATCGCGCCGGCGACCTTGGCGTGCTCGACCTATTTTCGCGCCGCCCGCGGATGTGGCGATGAAGACTTCGCGCCCGTCAGTGCTGCTGCTCGGACCGAGCCGCGATGCGGTGAGCGGAGTCTCGACGCACCTGAACCTGCTCCTCGGCTCGAGCCTCGCCGCCGGCTATGCGCTGGCGCATTTCCAGGTCGGCGCCGAGGGCCGGAGCGAAAGCGCGATCGGGCGAGCCGCACGGCTTGCGCTCTCGCCGCTCCTTCTCGCGCTCGAGATCCTGCGGCGTGCGGCGACGATCGTGCACCTGAACACCTCGCTCAACCTGCGCGCCTACTGGCGCGATCTCGCGTACCTGCTGGTGGCGAAGGCGTGCGGTGCGCAAGTGGTCTACCAGGTGCATGGCGGTGCGCTGCCGCAGCAGTTCTGCGGCGGCAATCGATGGGCGGCAGCGTTCCTGCGCGCCACGCTGCGGCTGCCGGATGCGATCGTGGTGCTGGCGCAGCACGAGCTAGACGCCTATCGCGAGTTCGTTCCCAGCCAGACCGTGGTCGTGCTGCCGAACGGAATCGACCTCGCGCCGTACCTGCGCCGCCCGCGCAACGGCGCTCGCGGCGAGCGTCCGCTGGAGCTCGTCTACGTCGGCCGCCTCGCCGCCGAAAAGGGACTGTACGAGGCGCTCGAAGGGCTGAGCGTGGCACGTGCGCAGGGCATCGCGGTGAGCCTGGTCGTCGCCGGCAGCGGCCCGGAGCACGAGCGGCTGGAGCAGCACGCGAGCCGGCTGGGCATCGAGCGCGACGTCTGGTTCGCCGGCCCGGTGCAGGGCGAGCGCAAGGTGCGGCTCTTCTGTCGCGCCGATGCGCTGCTGCTGCCGAGCTACGCCGAAGGACTGCCGTATGCCTTGCTCGAAGGCATGGCGGCGGGGGCGACGCCGATCGCCACGCCGGTGGGCGGCATTCCGGACGTGATGATCGACGGCGTGCACGGAATGCTGGTGCCGCCGCGCGACGCCAACGCGATTGCCGGCGCGATCGCGCGGCTTGCCGGGGACCGCGCGGCGCTCGCGCGCATGAGCCTCGCCTGCCGCGCCCGCATTGCGTCGGCCTATTCGATCGAGCGCGCGGCGTCGCAATTCGACACGCTCTATGCCGGGCTGCTCGGCCTGCGCCAGGCAAGAGCGCTTCCCGGAGGCTGACATGTGCGGAATCGCCGGCTGGATCGCCGTATCGGCAAGCGCGCCCGCGCAAGGCGTCATCGAATCGATGCTGGATGCGATCGCCCATCGCGGGCCGGACGATCAGGGCAGTTGTGCGTTTCGCACCCGCTCGGGCGACGAGCAGGTCGTGCTCGGCCACCGCCGCCTCGCCATCATCGATCCGGCCGGTGCGCGCCAGCCGATGCGCGACGACGCTCGAGGGCTTGCGCTCACGTTCAACGGCGAGATCTACAACTTTCGCGATCTGCGGCGCACGCTCGCCTGCGCCGGCTATGCGTTCACGCGCGATTCGGACACCGAAGTGCTGCTGCGCGCCTACCAGCATTGGGGAACCGACGTCGTCTCGAAGCTGCGCGGACAGTTCGCGTTCGCGATCTGGGACGCACCGCGCGAGCGCCTCTTTCTCGCCCGCGACCGCTTCGGCGAAAAGCCGCTCTACCTGTACGAGGACGCGCGCGGGGTTTTCTTCGCCTCCGAAGTGAAGGCGCTGCTGCGCGTGCCGGGAATCGCACCGCAGGTCGACGCGCTGGCGGTATGGGACTACCTCGCCTACCGCTACGTGCCCGGCCCGAAGACGCTGTTTGCGGGGGTGCGCAAGCTGATGCCGGGGTCAGTGGCGATCTGGAAGGAGGGGAAGTTGAGCGAGCGGCGCTACTGGACGCCGCCCGACCGCGCCCCGCACGTCGAATCGCCGCAGGGCGCACCGAGCGTCGCCGGTTTCCTCGAGCGGCTGGAAGAGGCCGTGCGGCTGCAGATGGTGAGCGACGTGCCGTTCGGGGCGTTTCTTTCCGGCGGCATCGACTCCACCACGATCGTGGCGCTGATGCGCCGCCACTCCGAGCAGGTGAAGACGTTTTCGGTCGGCTTCGACGACGACCGCTACAGCGAGCTGCAGTACGCCGCCGAAGCGGCGCGCCATTTCGGCACCGAGCACCACGAGCTGGTGGTCGAGCATCGCGACGTGATCGAGCGGCTGCCGAAGCTCGTCGCCTACCGCGATGCGCCCGTCTCCGAACCCTCGGACGTCGCCATCCACATGCTCGCCTGCGAGGCCTCGCGCAGCGTGAAGATGGTGCTCACCGGCGAAGGGTCGGACGAGCTGCTCGGCGGCTATCCGAAGCACATCGCCGAGCAGCTTGCGCCGGGCTACCAGCGGATCCCGGGTCTGCTTCGCCATCGCCTGGTCGGTCCGCTCGCGCATGCGCTGCCCTACCGCTTCCATCGCGTGAAGACGGCCGTCACCAACCTGAACATTGAGGACTGGCGCGAGCGCTACGTGCGCTGGTTCGGCGCCCTCTCGAGGCCCGAGCGCGAGCGTCTTTCGGTGTTGAAGGCGAACGGCTCCACCTACCACGGGGCGGGCCCGCCGTTCGATAGCGATCCGGGAAACAGCGCGCTGCGCAGCATGCTGTATTTCGATCAGTCGAGCTGGCTGCCCGACAACCTGCTCGAGCGCGGCGACCGCATGACGATGGCCGCCTCGATCGAGGCGCGCGTGCCGTTCCTCGACCACCAGCTCGCCGAGTACGTCTCGTCGCTGCCGGATCGCTTCCGCGTGCGCGGCCTGACGAGCAAATGGGTGCTGCGCGCCGCCGGCCGCAAGCTCATTCCGCCGCGCATCCTGCAACGCAAGAAAGTCGGTTTTCGCGTGCCGGTGAACGAGTGGTTCCGCCGCGAGCTGCGCGGCTACCTCGCCGATCACCTGCAGGGAAGCGCATCGCTCACGCGCTGCTACTACGACCCGGCCGCGCTCGACGCCATGCTCGCCGATCACGTCGAAGGGCGGCAGAACCACGAGAAGCTGCTCTGGTCGCTGCTCAATCTCGAAATCTGGCATCGCCACTATGCGCGTGGATGAGCTTGCCGGTGCGGCCGCGCCGGCGGCTGTTGCCGGCGCCGATTCGCTTGCGGCGCGGCTGCGCTGGCGCTGGAACCGGCTGCGCTGCATGTCGCCCGCCGAAGTCGCGCACCGCGTGTTCCGGCTCGCTGCGATGCAAGCCGAGCGCGCGCGCGCGTTCGGACCGCAGCGGATTCCGGCGCCGCAGCTCGGGAAGCCGGCCGGTGCGTGGGTACCGGCGTTGCCGGAGGTCGATCCGGAGCCGTATCTCGTTGCCGCGCGGCGCATCGCCGCCGGCCGGCTCGACGTTTTCGCGCTGAAGGATGTCTTCGTCGGCGCACCGCCGCGCTGGAATCGCGATCCCAAGACCGGCATCGAGGCGCCGCTTCGCTTCGGCAAGCTGCTCGATTACCGCGACTCCGGCGT
>DASUMM010000321.1:0-3760 GCA_036277655.1 Burkholderiales bacterium
GTGATGCCGCGCTCGGTGCCCGCCACCTTGAAGTCCATGTCGCCGAGGTGGTCCTCGTCGCCCAGGATGTCGGTGAGGACCGCGAACCTCCCGCCTTCCTTGATGAGGCCCATCGCGATGCCCGCGACGTGCGCCTTGATCGGCACCCCGGCGTCCATCAGCGCCAGGCTGCCGCCGCAGACCGAGGCCATCGAGGACGATCCGTTCGATTCCGTGATCTCGGAAACCACCCGGATCGAATAGCCGAAGTCCGTCGGGTTCGGCAGCAAGCCGACCAGCGCGCGCTTGGCGAGCCGGCCGTGGCCGATTTCGCGGCGCTTCGACGGCCCCATGCGGCCGGTTTCCCCGGTGGCGTACGGCGGCATGTTGTAGTGGAGCATGAAGCGCTCGCGGTACTCCCCGGCGAGCGCATCGATGATCTGCTCGTCGCGTCCGGTGCCGAGCGTGACGGTGACGAGCGCCTGCGTCTCGCCGCGAGTGAAGAGCGCGGAGCCATGGGTCCGCGGCAGCACGCCGACCCGCATCTTGATCGGCCGCACGGTGCGCGTATCGCGCCCGTCGATGCGCGGCTCGCCATCGAGGATCTGCCCGCGCACGATCTTCGATTCCAGCGCAAAGCACAGATCCTTCACTTCCTGCCCGGTCGGGCCGCCTTCTTTGCCTACCCCGACCGCGTCGAAGACGCGCGTCCAGATGGCGTCGATCGCCTCCGAACGCTTCTGCTTCTGCGTGATCCGGAATGCCGCACGCAGATCCTGCTCTGAAAGCTCGGTGATGCGCGCGGCGAGATCGGCCTTGGCCGGTGGTGCCTGCCACTCCCACGAGGGCCGACCTGCAACCTCGGCCAGCTCATGGATCGCCTGGATGGCGGCCTGCATCTGCTGGTGGCCGTGCACGATCGCGCCGAGCATCACGTCCTCGGAAAGCTCGAGCGCTTCGGATTCCACCATCAGCACGCCGGCTTCCGTGCCCGCGACGACGAGATTGAGGTGCGAATCCTTCAACTGCGTCGTCGTCGGATTGATGACGTACTCGCCGTTCACGTAGCCGACGCGACAGGCGCCGATCGGGCCGTTGAACGGAATGCCGGAGAGAGTGAGCGCTGCCGACACGGCGATCATCGCCGGGATGTCGGAGTCGACCTCGGGGTTGAGCGACATCACCGTCGCGACGACCTGGACTTCGTTGTAGAAGCCATCCGGAAAGAGTGGCCGGATCGGCCGGTCGATCAGCCGGGAGGTGAGCGTCTCCTTCTCCGAAGGCCGCCCTTCGCGCTTGAAGAAGCCGCCGGGGATCTTGCCTGCGGCGTACGTCTTCTCGACGTAATCGACGGTGAGCGGAAGGAAATCCTGGCCGGCCTTGGCGTCCTTCCTGGCGACCACGGTCGCGAGCACCACCGTGTCGTCCATCGTGCAAACGACGGCGCCGTGCGCCTGGCGCGCGATCTCGCCGGTCTCCAGCGTGACCTGGTGCGCTCCGAGTGAAAACGTCTTCTTGACCGGGTTCATCACTTGCGCAGCCCGAGCCGCTCGATGATCGAGCGATATTTGTCGGCGTCGCTGCGCTTCAGGTAGTCGAGCAACTTGCGCCGCTGGCTGACGAGCTTCAAGAGTCCCCGGCGCGAATGGAAATCCTTGACGTGCGTCTTGAAGTGCTCGGTCAACGCGTTGATGCGTTCGGTAAGAAGCGCCACCTGCACTTCCGAGGAACCGGTGTCGTTCGCCGCGCGCTGATATTGCTTTACGACCTGCGCTTTCTGCGTTGCCTGCATCACCATGCGATTTCAATCTCCTGGAGAATCGCGGATTTTATCCGACGAAACGTTCGCTTCACAAGGTTTTTCTCTTCGCTTTCAGCCGCTTGCACTGTATTCGGCGCGCGCCACCAGCCGCACTGGCCGCAATAGGCCGTGCGCAGCCGCCTCGCCGACCCCAAGCAGGCGCGCCCCCACGCCATAGACGCGGCAGCGCCCAGGCATCGCATCGCTTCGCTCTACCGGGCGTCCGTTGAGGAACGCCGCGGTGGCGTCCGCATCCAGCCGCACCGTCGGCAGCTCGTCCAGCAGCGTGTCGACCGCAAGCAACGCGCGATCCTTCTCCGCATCCAGCGCGGCGAGCGCCCCCAACGTCCATGCATCCGCAATGCCGAAGCGCCCGGCGCGCGTTCGCCGCAAGGCCGCCAGGTGCGCGCCGGTTCCGAGCGCGGCGCCGATGTCCATCGCGAGCACGCGCACATAGGTGCCCTTGCTGCAGACGATGCGAACGGTCACACGCGGGCCGCTGCGCGACACCAGCTCGAGATCCTGGATCGCGATGCGTCGCGCCTTGCGCTCCACCACGAGGCCCCGGCGCGCCATTTCATAAAGCGGCCTGCCTTGGTGCTTGAGCGCGGAATACATCGGCGGAATCTGCTCGCTTACTCCGCGAAAACGGGCAAGCGCAGCCTGGAGGGCCGCATCGTCGACCGTAATCGTGCTGCGGGCGGTGATTTCGCCCTCGGCATCGCCAGTGGTGGTACTGGTGCCCAGTTCGATCTCGGCGACGTACTCCTTCTCCGCATCGAGCAGGAACGCCGAGAACTTCGTCGCTTCGCCGAGGAGGACCGGCAGCACGCCGGAAGCCAGCGGATCGAGGGTCCCGGCGTGGCCCGCCTTGGCGGCAGCAAAAAGCCGTTTCGCTTGTTGCAGGGCGGCGTTCGACGTGATGCCGACCGGCTTGTCGAGGAGCAGCACGCCGTCCAGTGCGCGCCGCATCAGGGCTTTTCGCGCACGCTGTCGATCAGTCGATGCAGGCGATCGCCGCGCTCGATCGACTCGTCGTACTCAAAGCGCAGCTCCGGGGTCGCATAGAGCTTCATCCTGCGCGCGAGCTGCGAGCGCAAGAATCCCGCTGCGCGCTGCAGTCCGCGCAGCGCTTCTTCGGCGTGCTTGGAGTCGAGGCACGTAAAGAGGACCTTCGCGTGCGAAAAATCGGGTGAGACGTCGACCGCGGTCAGCGTGACCAGGCCGATGCGCGGGTCGCGCACCTCGCGGCGCAACAGATCCGACAGCTCCTTGTGGATCGAGTCGGCAACCTTCTGCGGGCGAAGCCGCGTCACAGGGTGCGCGCCACCTCCGTCACTTCGAAGACTTCGAGCTGGTCGCCGACCTTCAGGTCCTGGAAGCCGCGCAGCGACATGCCGCACTCGAAGCCGGCCTTCACCTCGCGCACGTCGTCCTTGAAGCGCTTCAGCGCCTCGATCTCGCCGGTGTGCACTACGACGCTGTCACGGAGCACCCGCACCTGGGCGTTGCGGCGCACTTGCCCTTCCTGCACGTAGCAGCCAGCGACCGTGCCGACCTTCGAAATGCGGAACACTTGGCGCACTTCCACCAGGCCGAGCACGTTCTCCTTGCGCTCGGGCGAGAGCATGCCCGAGAGCGCCGCCTTGATCTCGTCGACCGCCTCGTAAATGATGTTGTAGTAGCGCACCTGGATGCCGCTCGACTCGATCAGCTTCCTCGCAGTCGCGTCGGCGCGCGTGTTGAAGCCGATGATCACCGCGCGCGAGGCCATTGCCAGGTTGACGTCGGACTCGGTGATGCCGCCGACGCCGGCGTGCACCACGGTCACCTTGACCTCGCGGACGTCGTCCTTGAAGCGCTTGAGCGAGTCGAGCTCGCCGTCGTGGACGACGACGTTGTCGCGCAGCACGCGGACCCGCGAACCGCGCTTGACCACGCCCTCGAGCACGTAGCAGCCCGCGACCGCGCCGACCTTGG
>DASUMM010000322.1:0-3018 GCA_036277655.1 Burkholderiales bacterium
GCTCGAAGTGCTGCACGACCAGCTGCTGATGATGTTCGCCGCCGCGAATCCGCCCTCGCCGAGCGAAATCCTCGTCGTCACTCCCAGGCTCGAGGAAACAGCGCCGCTCATCGATGCCGTGTTCGGCACGGTGCCGGAATCGCGGCGCATTCCCTATGCGATCACCGGGCAGCCGCAGCGCGAAGTGAACCCCGTCGCACGCGCGTTCGACGCGCTGCTTGCCCTCACCGCCAGCCGCCATGCCGCGAGCGCAGTGTTCGACCTCCTGATGCAGGAGCCGATTGCCGCGCGCTTTCGCCTTGGCGCCGAAGATCTCGAATCGATTCGTTCCTGGATCGAAGCCTCGGGCATCCGCTGGGCGCTCGATGCCGAGGAGCGCAAGGCGTTCGACCTGCCTGCGACCGCCGATCACACGTTCGACGACGGCCTGCAGCGGCTCTTCCTCGCGTATGCGATGGGGGAAAACGAGACTGCGGTCGGCGGCCGCATCGGCGCCGCCAACCCCGAAGGGCAGCAGGCGGCCGCGCTCGGCACGTTCTGGCGCTTCATCGAGGAGTTGCGGCGGCTGCGGCACGAATGCCGCCGGCCGAAGGACGCGCCCGGATGGCGCGACGCGCTGAACGATGCGCTCGCCCGCTTCGTTGCCGAGGCGGTGGCCTGGGCGGAAGACTTCCGCGCAGTGCAGGCGGCGATCGGCGAGCTTCACGAGCGCATGCAGCGCGGCGGCCTGCGGGCGACGGTGCCGCTCGATGCGATCCGCTCGGCCCTCGGCGAGCTGCTCGATGACCCGGCGCGCGGCGGCGTGCCGACCGGGAAAGTCACGTTCACCTCGATCACCAGCCTGCGCAACCTCCCTTACCGCGTCGTCTGCGCAATCGGCATGAACGACGGCGTCTTCCCGACCGCGGGCCGCGCGCTGGAATTCGACCTCATCGCCGCCGCGCCGCGTCGAGGCGACCGACAGCGCCGCTACGACGAGCGCAACATTTTCCTCGACCTCGTGCTCGCGGCACGCGAGCGGCTCTACCTCAGCTACACCGGGCGCAGCGTGCGCGACAACAGCCGCAAGCCGCCGTCGGTGCTGGTGGCCGAGCTGCTCGATAGCGCAGTGCAAGCGTGCAGCGCGGACGCCTCCGGCGAGGACGCCGTGCGGCGCCAGCTCGTGGTCGAGCATCCGCTGCAACCGTTCTCGACAGAGTATTTCATTGCAGCGGGCGGAGATTCCCGGCGCCGCAGCTTCCACGCGGAGTACTGCGAAGCCTTGCAGCAGAAAGCGAAGCCGCCCTCGCCCGCAGCGCTCGCCATCAAGGCGGAAGAAGACGACGCCGACGAGCGCGCGCCCGATCTCGGCTTGCCGTTCTTTCCTGCGCCGCTTGCCGCGCCGCCAGCCGAATGGCGCACCGTGCGCCTGGAGCAGCTGCGCGCGTTGCTGCTCTACCCGTGCAGCTACCTGTTGCGGCAACGGCTCGGCATCGAGCTCGCCGAGCGCGGCGAAGAGCTCGCCGACGACGAGCCGTTCTTGCCCGCGAACGCTTCGCGCAAGGCGCTCGCGCAGCGGCTGCTTCCCGCGGCGCTCGAAGGCTCCGGCGAGGAAGCGTTGATCGCACTTGCGCGTGCGGGGAACGAGTTTCCCGCCGGCCCGCTCGGCGAAGCCGCACTGCTCGCCGAAGTGCGCACGCTGCGGCGCTTCGCGCAGGCGCTGCGGGAGGATCGAGCAACGCCGCTCGTCCCGCACGCGGGGGCACTCCCCTTTCCGCTGGACGAAGAGCAATGGCGCCTCGAGGGGACGCTCGACGATCTGCATGCGTCGGGGCTGGTGCGCCATCGCTACGACGATGTCCGCCCGAGCGATTACCTTGCCGGCTGGATCGACCACCTGTTCCTTTGCGCGACGCTTCCCGCGGGCGCGGCCCCGGCCACGCGCTGGCATTCGCGCAATGGCGTCTACACGCTCGGCCCGTATCCGGAAGCAAAAGCGCGTCTCGCCGAGCTGATGGCGCTGTATCGCGAAGGGCTGCAGCGCCCGCTGCACTTCTTCCCGCGCACCTCGTGGGCGTACGTCGTCGGAGACTTGAAGGACGCGAGGAACAAGTGGTTCGCGTACTGGAACCCCACTTATGGCGAGAGCCAGTACGCGCCCTATCGCCTCGCGTTGCGCGGCATCCAGGATCCGCTCGACGAGCGCTTCGTGGAGCTTGCCGACCGCGTGCTTGCCCCGCTTTGCAAGCACGTCTCGGATCCCCGGCTATGAAGACGCGCGTTGCAGCTTTCGACGTATTGCGCGCCAGCCTCGACGGCATCCGGTTGATCGAGGCTTCGGCAGGAACCGGAAAGACCTGGAACATCTGCGGCCTGTACCTGCGCCTGCTTCTCGAGCGCAAGCTCGAGGTGCAGAAGATTCTCGTCGTCACGTTCACCAACGCGGCGACCGCCGAGCTGCGCGATCGCGTCCGCGCGCGCCTGGCCGAGGTGCTGGAATGCCTGCGCGGACGCCCGGCGCAGGATTCCTTCGCGCCCGATCTGATCGCAGCGGTCACCGCGAACAGCGGCGCGACGCCGGCGCAGATGCAGGCGCTGCTCGAGGCGGCGCTCAGCTGCTTCGACGAAGCGGCGATCTACACGATCCACGGCTTTTGCCAGCGCGCGCTCGCCGAGACGCCGCTCGCCGCCGGCTTGCCCTATGGGCTGGAGATGCTGGAAGACGACGCCCAGCTTCGCCACGAAGCGGTGGCGGACTTCTGGCGGCGCGAGGTGTCCGGCAAGCAGGGCGACCCCGATCTCGCCGCCTGGCTCGCCGGCTGCCACGAGTCGCCCGCGGAGTGGACGCAGCTGCTGCAACGGCTGCAGGCAAAGCCGCTGGCACGCAGAATCTGGCCGGAAGGGCTCGATGCGCCAGTCGAGCCGCTGCGCGCGCCGCTCGATGCGGCCTTCGCGAAGGCCAAAGCACTTTGGCAAACGGAGCGCGAAAAAGCCCTCGATGCGCTCCTCAACGCTGCCGAGGGAACGCTGAACCGCGGC
>DASUMM010000323.1:0-13319 GCA_036277655.1 Burkholderiales bacterium
GATCGGCGCGCCGAGCACGACCACCTTCTCGCCGAGCAGCTCCCAACCGTCCTTCGCCTGCGTCGCGGTCGTGTTGACCGTGGCAAGGCGGTAGCGCGCGCCTTTTTCGCTGTGCGCGAACGCGAGCAGCGCCTTCCCTTCCACGACGCGGGGAAGGATCGCTTTCTTCTGCGCCTCGCTGCCCGCTTTCGCCACCAGCCGGCCGGCAAGGAGCGTCGCCAGGTACGGCTCGATCACGAGCGCCTCGCCGAATGCCTCCATCACGCCCATCAGGTCGACCGCGCCGCCGCCGAAGCCGCCGTAGTCGGTCGAGAACGGAATGCCGGTCACGCCCATCTCGGCAAGCTGGGCCCAGATCTGCGGGCTCCAGCCCTCGCTCGAGGCGACGACCTTGCGGCGCTTTTCGAACTCGTAGTCCTTGGCGAGGAAGCGGCGTACCGAATCGGCCAGCAGCTGCTGCTCTTCGTTGTAGTCGAAATTCATTGGATCGTCCTCACAATCCGAGGGTCATCTTGGAAATGATGTTGCGCTGGATCTCGTTCGAGCCGGCGTAGATCGTGGTCTTGCGGAAGTTGCAGTAGCGCGGCGCAAGCCCGCCGAGGAACTCGTCGAAATCCGCTCCGCCGTTGGCCGGCGCAACCGGCTGCGCGAGCGGGCCCACCGCCTGCATCATCAACTCGGTGAGCGCCTGCTGGATCTCGGTGCCCTTGATCTTCAGCATCGAGACGTCGGCACCCGGCGGCTGGCCGCTGCGCCGCATCTGGTCGAGAAAGCGCAGGTTGGTGATCTCGAGCGCCATCAGCTCGACCTCGACGCGAGAGACACGATCACGAAAGCGCACGTCCTCGAGGAGCGGCCGGCCATCATCGCTTGGCTGCTGCGCGGCGAACTCCTTGAGCTTCGCAAGCTCGCGCTTCGAAGCGCCGATTCTGCCCGTGTTCATCCGCTCGTGGCCGAGCAGATACTTCGCCACCGTCCAGCCCTTGCCTTCTTCGTACACCAGGTTTTCCACCGGCACTTTCACATCGTCGAAGAACACTTCGTTCACTTCATGCCCGCCATCCATCAGGATCAGCGGGCGCACGGTGATTCCCGGCGTCTTCATGTCGATCAGCAGGAACGAGATGCCTTCCTGCCGCTTGGACAGGTTCGAATCGGTGCGCACCAGGCAGAAGATCCAGTCGGCAACATGGCCGAGCGTGGTCCAGATCTTCTGGCCGTTGACGACGTAGTGATCGCCTTCGCGCACCGCCTTGGTCTTGAGCGATGCGAGGTCCGAGCCGGAACCCGGCTCCGAATAGCCCTGGCACCAGAAATCGTCGCCGTTGTAGATGCGCGGCAGGAAACGCTTCTTCTGCGCGTCGGTGCCGAAACGCAGCAGCACCGGCCCGCACATCGAAAGGCCGAACGGAATCAGCGGCGGCGTGCCGGCAAATCCGCACTCTTCCTCGAAGAGGTAGCGCTGCACCACGTTCCAACCGGTGCCGCCCCACTCCTTGGGCCAGGCGGGCGCGACCCAGCCTTTCTTGGCGAGGATGCGATGCCAGCGCAGCAGGTCCTCGCGACCGAGCTCTTCGTAGCGCGCCACCTTCTCGCGCAGATCCTGCGGCAGGTTCGCGTTCAGCCAGCCGCGCACTTCGTCACGGAACGCAAGCTCTTCCTTGGAGTAATTGAGATCCATCGGGAGTCCTTTCGGCGGAAGCGACGATTATCGCCCTGCAGCCCGTCGCCCGGGAAGGGAACGTTCGCTTTCAGTTGAAATGCCCGACAGGCCGCCTGACCGGGCTGAAGGCCGAGGCGGCGCGCTACGGCGGCGCGGTTGCACGCGCCTAGGCTGCGTGCAGCGCCCCGCTCAACCGCGCCTCGATTCCGCCGCGGTCAAGCCGCCCTTCGAGGCCGATGCAAACCAGGCGACCGGCCTCCGCCACATTCACCCGAGCGGTCTCGGCACGGCGGCCGACCACCTGGAGCGATAGCGTCCCGCCAGTGGTGTCGCGCAGGACGCCCTTGGCGCGCAGCACACCCAGGGACGACTCGGTGAGCGCCTCGGCAAGCCGCGCGACATCGAGCGGACCAAGACCGTCGAATGCGACGCTGTCATACGCGGGGTGAAGCCCGCCCGAGGCGGGCAGGCGCGCGTACGTCGCCGGCTGCGCGCCGAGGAGCAACTCGAGCGGCACGCGGCCGTGCTCGCAGTCAAGAACCGGTGCATAGCGCTCCAGCCACACGCGCGTTCGTTGCCGCTCGTCCGGCTCCGCGAGCTCGGGCTTGGTGAGCAGGATCAGGCCGGCCTCCGCGAGCTGCCGCTCGATGGTGTCGCCGAGATACGTGTCGGCTGCGCGCTCGCGCACCGTCTCGGCATCGGCCAACACCACGATGCCGTCGTTCGCATAGTCGGGAAGGAGCGAAATCGACGCTGCGACGGCGCGCGGCAGGGCGACGCCGCTCGCCTCGACGAGCAGGTACGCGGGCTGCGGCTCGCGGGCCGCGAGCAAGCGCAGCGCCGCGATCAGGTCGCTGCCGAAGCTGCAGCAGACGCAGCCGCCGGCGATCGCGAGCGTGTCGCCCTCGCGGCTCTCGATCAGGTCGGCGTCGATCGGCAGCTCGCCGAAGTCGTTGACGAGGACGGCGATGCGCAGGCGGCCGGCGTGGCGCAGCAGGTGGTTGACGAGCGTCGTCTTCCCGGCGCCGAGATACCCGCCGATCACCGTCACGGGGATCGGCGCGCCGCTCACGCCGCCGATGCAGGGAAAACCCGCCCGCCCTGGACGATGCCCCAGATGCGAACGTCGTTGAGACGCTCGGCGCCGATTCTCTCCGGATCGTCCTCGAGCACGACGAAGTCGGCGCGCTTGCCGCACTCGATCGAACCGATCTCGCCGTCGAGCTTCAGCGTGTACGCGGCCCCGAGGGTGACGGTGCGCAGCGCCGTCGCCACGTCGATGCGCTCGCGCTCGCCGAGCACCCGCCCGCTCGCCGTACGGCGATTCACCGCGCACCAGGCGGTGAACAGCGGTCCGAGCGGAGTCACCGGCGCGTCGGAATGGATCGCGAACGGCACGCCCGTCGCGAGCGCGGTGGCGCATGCGTTCATGCGCTCTGCGCGCTCCGGGCCCACGGTCGTTGCGTAGTGCTGGTCGCCCCAGTAGAAGTGGTGATTCGGGAACAGGTTGACGCACACCCCGAGTGCTTTCATGCGCCGGAATTGCGCCGCGTCCGCGAGCTGGCAGTGCTGCAGCGTGAAGCGGTGATCGGGCGAGGGGTGGCAGCGCAACGCCTCCTCGATGCAGTCGAGCGCGAGCTCGGTGGCCTCGTCGCCGTTCGTGTGCGTATGGATCTGCACGCCGTGGGCAAGCGCGAGGCGATAGGCCTCGCGCAGCTTCTCCGGCGGGATGTACCAAAGGCCGTTCGGCGCGCCGTTGTAGTAGCCGGGAAGCCGCAGCCGCGCGGAAAACCCCTGGATCGATCCGTCCGCCACGACCTTCACCATGCCGAGCCGCAGGCGATCGGTGCTTTGCTTGCGCAGCTCGAGCGCGCGATCGATCAGTGCCTGGCCCGAGAGCAGCTGCAGCCGCAGCAGCGGGACGATGCGCACGGGGTAGGTGTCCTCGCCGGTCACCCGCAGCATCATCCGCACCGCGTCCTGCGGCAGCAGGTTCGCCAGGTCGGCCGCCGTGGTGACGCCCTTTCGCACGCAGAGCTTGCCGAAGTAGCGCAGCCCCAGCTCGTCCGCCGCCAGCACCTCGCGGTCGAAGCCCACGTGCGGGCTCGCGATCATCATCGGGTCCGGGCCTTTCAGCTCGCCGGTGGGCAGGCCGTCGTCGCCGAGCGGAACTCCCGGATGGTCGACGCCCGGCCGCAACAGGCCTGCGAGCTCGAGCGCTTTCGTGTTCACGTTGAGGATGTGCCCGCTCGCGTGCAGCACGCCGATGGGACGCTCGCGGCCTGCCCGGTCGAGGTCCTCGCGCGCAACCCTGCGCGCGCCGAAGTAGATCGGGTCGAGCGACCAGGCCGACAGCGGCGCCGCCGGGTCGGCGAGCTTTGCCGAGGCCTCGCGCAGGCGATCGACGACCGCGTCGATCGTTTTGGCGCCCGGCCAGATTTTCCCGTCGGGATCCATGCGATCGAAGTAGCCGACGTACACGTAGCGCCAGAAGGTGCCTTCCATCGCGTGGCTGTGGGCCTCCACCAGCCCCGGCATCAGCACCTTGTCGGCGAAGCGCTCATCGAGCTCGTGCCGGCCCCAGCCGGCGAGCTCTGCCAGCGAGCCCGCGCCAACGATCCGGCCGTCGCGCACCGCGACATGCGTCGCCTCCGGGCGAGCCGGGTTCATGGTGAGGACGCGCCGGGCGCGGTAGATCGTGATCATTTCGGCCTCGCTAGCGCCCGGCCGCGCCAAGGTACGCCTTCTCGAGCGAGCCCGCGGCGCTGATGTCGGCCGCGCTGCCGGAAGCGACGATGGCCCCGCTCTCGATCACGTACGCGCGGTCGGCGAGCGAAAGCGCAAGCCCCGCCATCTGGTCGACGAGCAGGATCGTCGCCTCTTCGCTGCGAAGACGATCGAGCGCGGCAAAGAGATCGTTGATCACCTGCGGCGCGAGGCCGAGCGACGGCTCATCGAGCAGCAGCAGTTTCGGGCGTCCCATCAGCGCGCGGCCGATCGCGAGCATCTGCTGCTCGCCGCCCGAGAGCAATCCCGCGCGCTGGTGCAGGCGTTCGCGCAGTCTTGGAAAACGATCGAGCATCCGCTCGATCTCGGCTGCCGGCGCATCCTTTCGCAGGAAAGCGCCCAGGCGCAGGTTGTCCAGCACCGAAAGCTCGGGAAACACCTGGCGGCCCTCCGGTACGAGCACGATGCCGCGCGCTACTACCTTGTGCGCCGGCAGTCGCGATACTGCTTCGCCGTCGAACTGAACGTCCCCGTCTACGGGACGATGCAGCCCGCAGAGCGCACGCATCAGCGTCGTCTTGCCCGCGCCATTGGCACCGAGCACCGCCACCATCTCCCGGCTGCGCACGTTAAGGTCGATCCCCAGCAGCACGGGCTCGGCACCGTACCCCGCGCGCAGCGATGCCACTTCGAGAAGCTTCTCTCCCAGATCCGCCTTCGCAACGCGATGCGCCACCGGACGCCCGTGATCCTCGCCGAGGTACGCCTTTTTCACCGCAGCGTCTTCCTGCACTTCGGCGGGCGTGCCGCGCGCGATCGGCGTTCCTGCATCGAGCACGACGACGTGGTCCGAGATGCCCATCACGACCGCCATGTCGTGCTCGACGAGCACCACTGCGATGCCGGCATCCGCAATCCGACGCAAAAGTCCCGCGAGGCGCTCCTTGTCCTCCCGCGCGAGCCCCGCTGCGGGCTCATCGAGCAGCAGCACGCTTGGCGAAGTCGCCAGCGCGCGCGCGATCTCGACGTGTCGCTTGTCGACGTGCGGCAGGTCGGAGGCGCGCGCATGCATGTCCGCGCGGTAGCCGACGAACGCGAGCAATCCCTCGGCGCGCGCCTCGCTTGCTTCGCGCGTCAGGGCCGCGCGGCCGAGCCGGCCACGCGCCTGCGCGATCCGCAGGTTGTCGAGCACCGAAAGGCTGCCGAATAGTTGCGACGTCTGGTAGGTGCGAGCGAGGCCGGCGCGCGCGATGCGCCACGCCGGCTGTCGCTCGATCGCCTGCTCGCCCAGCCGGACCGTTCCGGCGTCGGGGCGATAGAAACCGCCCAGCAGATTGAGAACGGTGGTCTTGCCTGCGCCGTTCGGTCCGATGAGGCTCGTCACGCGCGCAGGTTGCGCCGAGAAGGACACGCTGGTGGCCGCCTTCACGCCGCCGAATGCGATCGTCAGGCCGTCGATCACGAGCGGCGTCGCGCCCGCCGGCCGCTCCGGAGGCGATTCGCGCTCCGCGCGAGGACGCACGAGCGCGCGGCGCCGACGCAGCAATCGCGCCGCTTCCCCGACGACGCCCTCCGGCGCGATCCACAGCACCACGAGCAGCAGCGCGCCAAAGAACAGCAAACGGTATTCGGCGAGCCCGGCGAGCACCTCCGGCAACAGAACGACGAGCGCCGCGCCCGCGAGCGGCCCGGTCACGGTGCCCGCGCCGCCAATGATGACGACGAGGACGAACAGGATCGACTGGGAAAACGTGAAGGTCGAAGGCGTGACGAAGCCCGAAAGCGGCGCAAACAGCGCGCCAGCGAGTCCGGCACATGCGGCGGAGAGCGTGAACGCGGCCGTCTTGACCGCGACCGGGTTAAGGCCGATCGACTCCGCCGCCGTTTCGGAATCTTTCACGGCACGCATTGCGGCGCCCCAGTTCGAAACCGACAGCCGCCAGAAGCCGAGCAGCACGATCGCGGCAACCCCAATGGCGGCGAGCGCGACGCCGCGCTCGCCGAACGAGGTGCCGAAGAGCGACGGCGACGCAATTCCCATGATGCCGTTCTGTCCGCCCGTGATGCCGCGCCATTCGACCGCGACGTGCTCGACGATGAAGCCGAACGCGATGGTCACCATCGCGAGATAGGGGCCCCGCACCCGCAGCGCAGGCAGCGCGAGCAACGCGCCGGTGAGCGCCGCCAGAAGCACCGCGAGCGGCAGCGCAAGCCAGAAGTTGAGTTTCGCCACGGTCGTCAGTACCGCGACGCCGTATGCGCCGAGCGCATAGAAGCCGACGTGGCCGAACGAAACCTGGCCGGTGAGACCGAGCAGAATATTGAGCCCGATGCCAGCGATCGCCGTGAGCGCGAGATTCGCCATCACGAACACGTAGTAGCTGTTCGCGTTGGCGGTGAACGCGAAGGCCGCCGCAAACAGCGCCCCGAGCACGACGAAGGGCACGAGCTTCATACCTTCTTCACTTCGGCGCGCCCGAAGATTCCATTCGGCGCAATCGCCAGCGCGACGATCACCAGCGAAAACGTGAGGATCTGCGTGTAGGCGGATCCGAGCAGCGCAGTGATCAGCGCTTCGACGATTCCGAACAGCAATCCGGCAAGCATCACCCCCCACGCGCTGGTGATGCCACCGAGGATCGCAACCGCGAACGCCTTGAGGCCAAAGAACGTGCCCATGTCGGAGTGCACATTGAAGAGCGGCGCGATCAGGATGCCCGCAGCGCCTGCGAACACCGTGGAGACGGCGAACGCGAGCGAGATCGCCACCGGGACGTTGATGCCGACGAGTCTCGCCGCATCCCGGTTCTGCACCACCGCAAGCAGCGCGCTTCCGATCCGCGTGCGCCGCGACACCAGGTGCAGCGCGGCCGCGAGCCCCAGTCCGACCGCTGGAATCACCGCCTGCAGCGGCGAAATCCTCAGGCCGAGCACCTCGATCGAGCCGGTCGCCCACGGCAGCACGAAGCCACGCGGCTCTTTTCCGAACGTGAAGAGCACCAGGTTGTCGGCGACGATTCCGAGCGCAACGGTCGCCATCAACCACGCGTTCGAGCCGCGGCGCACATACGGGCGCACCGCGACCAGCTCGACGATCATCCCGTAGAACGCGCACAGCGCGAGCGCAACGAGCGCCGCGCTCCAGAACGGCCAGCCGAGCGTGATCGCGAACGTGTAGGCGAACACCGCGCCGAGCATCATGGAGCTGCCCTGCGCGAAATTGACCGTGCTCGACACCGCATAGGTGACGTAGAACCCGAGCGCGAGCAGCCCGTACATGCTGCCCAGGCCGATTCCGGAGACGAGCGCCGAGGTGACGAGCATCGGTCAGGAAAACGGCCGCGCGAGGCGGCCGTCGTTCCCGTGCGGAATTGCCGCCGGCAAACGCTACTTCTTCATGCCGACCGGCAGGATCTGGTTGTCGATGAACTGCGTCCAGACGTAATCGTTTTCGTTGACTGCGTCGTGGTTCTCCGGCGAGAACGGCCTGGTGTAATTCTTGATCAGCCCCTGGTACTGCGCGATCTTGTAGTAGCCCTCGCGGATCGCCGGTCCCGAGGTGGAGCCGGCATTCTGGATCGCGAGCGCGGTGAGCATCATCGCGTCGTAGGCGTTGGCAACGCCCACCGCGGGGGTGACATCGCCCGGTCCCTTGATGTCCGGGTACTTCGCCATCAGCGCCTTGAGCACCTTCTCGCCGACCGGCGATTGCTTGCCGAAGAAGCTGTAGGTCTGCACGAAGTGCACGTCTTTCGCGCTCGGGCCGGCGAGCTCCGTGAAGCGACCGCCTGCCGGGCCCCAGTGCGAAACGATCGGCGGCTTCCATCCCATCCGGTCGAGCGACTTCACGACCTGCGCCGACGGACCGACGTTGCCGACCAGAAACAGGCAGTCGGCGCCGGCGGACTTGAGGCGCGTCAGGTGCGGGACCACGTCGACGTCGTTTGCCTCGAACTTCTCGATGCCGGCGGGCTTCATGCCCTTCGCGCCAAGCGCCGCCATCAGCCCTTTCTCGTTCGATTCGCCCCACGGGTTGTTGACCAGGATCATGCCGCAGTTCTTCGCGTTGAACGTCTTCTGCGAGTACTGCAGCATCGCCCGGTTGACGATCTCGTCGACCGCCGAGACGCGGAACACGAAATTCGGATTGGCGCCGTTCTTGGTGATCGGCGTGCCCGCCGCCCAGGGCCCCATGAACGGCACCTTCTCCTGGTTCATGATCGGCACGATGGCGAGCGACACCGGCGTATCGAGCCCGCCGAAGAGGACGGCAACCTTCTCCTTGAAGACCAGTTCGCGCGCGGCCGTGACGCCCTTCGCGGGCGTTGCTTCATCGTCGCGCCGCACCAGTTCGAACTTGCGGCCCTTCAGCACGCCGCCTTTCGCATTCAGTTCGTCGATGGCCACCGTGAGGCCGCGCGTGATTGCTTCGCCGGCGCGCGCCGACTGGCCGGAAAGAGCGGTGACCAGACCGATCTTGATCGGCTCCTGCCCAAGCGCGGGCGCGCAGACCAGCAAAACCAGTGCAAAGCTCAGCAAGCGACTCATGGCGGGTTCTCCCTGCGAAAGTTGCGAAAGGGTTTTGCTGGAACTCTAGCAGGAGATGGGCCATGCTAGGCTTGCGACGTGGATGAACCCGCGAAAATCGTCGAAGAGTATCTACGGTTGCACATGATTCCGGACCCGGATTCGGCCCGGCGATTCTGCGCACCGGAGCTGGAGATCCGCTTCACCGGCAACCGGCTGATGCATGATCCGGCCGAAGCCACCGCCTTCAACAAGTCGCGCTACAAGTGGGTCAAGAAGCAGTTCGGCCCGACGCACGTGGTGGCGGGCGGCACCCCGGAGGAGACCGTCGTCTACCAGACCGGGACTCTGTACGGCGAATGGCCCGACGGCACGCCGTTCGAAGGCAATCGCTACGTCGATCGCTACGTCGTGCGGCGCGGGAAGATCGTCCGCATGGAGGTCTGGAACGACAGCGCCGAATGGCTGCTCGTTCGCGCCGGCCTCGCACGGCCCTGAAACGCCCTGCGCAGGTGCAAGCGCGCCGCCGGATGCACCGAAAGCCGACTGCACCGCTGCGCGAGCACGGCCGCTACGAATACTTGCCGATCACCCGACGCCCGGGCTATTTCTGGCCCGGACGCAAGCGCCTCGCGGTGTATCTCGGTTTCAACCTCGAGCACTTCAGCTTCGGCGAAGGGCTGGGTGCCGCTCTTGGACCGCGCAGCCCGGAACCCGACGTCCTGAATTATTCCTGGCGCGATTACGGAAACCGCGTCGGCGCCTGGCGCTGCCTCGATCTGTTCGAGCAGTTGCGGATGCCGGTCGGCGTGCTCGTCAATACGGCGCTCTACGACTACTGCCCGGATTTGATTGAGGCGTTCGTACGGCGCGGCGACGAGCTGATCGGTCACGGCCACACGAACTCCGATCGCCAGGGCGACATGAGCGCGAACGAGGAGCGGAAGCTCCTGCGCTATTGCCGCGAGCGGATCCGCAAGGAGTCGGGCAAGGCGCCGGCCGGCTGGCTCTCGCCGTGGATCTCCGAAAGCTTCTCGACGCCCGACCTGCTCGCAGAAACGGGATATCGCTACACGCTCAACTGGTGTCACGACGACCAGCCGCTTCCGTTGCGGACTAGAACCGGCACGCTGTGGTCGGTTCCGTACCCGCAGGAGCTGAACGACATTCCGATGATCGTCGCTCGGATGATGGACGGCTGCGCATTCGCCGACATGATCGTCGATCATTTCGACGAGATGCTCGCGCAGTCGCGCGAGCAGCCGCTCGTCATGGGGATCGCGCTCCATCCGTACCTGGTCGGCCAGCCGTACCGCCTGCGGCATCTGCGCCGCGCGCTGCAGCACATCACGAAATCAAAGCGCGCGTGGCTCGCGACGCCGGTCGGCATCTGCGACTTCGCCGCCGGGCGCACTCGCGATGCGAATTGAGATCGCCGGCCGGCGCGCGCGCGAGGCACTCACAGCCGGCGGTCGGGTCTGTGCGGTGTTCCGCCGCAGCTTTTATGTTCGCTCGCAGGATGGTGCGTTCGCCTGCATCGGTGAAGCTTCGCTCGGGCGCGGACCGCTAAACGCGCTCGCTTGCGAATTCACCGTGCCGGCGGTCGGGGAGCCGGTCTCCGCATCGTTCGAAGATTGCGCAATCTGGCGCTCGCCGGCGGCAAAGCCCTCGCTCGATCTCGCGCAGCTGAAGAAATGCCGGCCGCCGGAAGACGGTCTTGGCTGTTGCATCGTGGGTCGCCGCAATGCGCTTGCGCGCCATGCGCTGCCGGCGCTCGAAGCGGTCGACCGCTGGCTCGCAGGCGCGCCGCTTTCGCAGGAAATCGAAGCGCTGATCGGGCTCGGGCCCGGCCTCACTCCCTCGGGCGACGACTACCTCGGCGGCGTGATGGTCGCATTGCACAAGCTTCGTCGCAGCGAACAAGCGACACTGCTATGGCGCTCGCTCGAGCCGCGGCTCGCTGCGCGTACAAGCGAAATCAGTGCCGCGCATCTTCGCGCCGCGGCCGAAGGCGAGGCCCACGAAGCCTTGCACTCGGTGCTTTGCGGTGACCCGGACTTCGCAAGGCTCGACACGGTCGGCCACTGCTCCGCCTGGGATGCGCTCGCCGGCGCGGTATCCGTCTTGCGCGCCCGCTAGCCCGGATCTCTGAGTCTGGCGCGGCCGATGCCGGTCGCTGCGGAATGCCGGCCTGCCCGCCGCTGTTTGCCGCAAGGACGTACCCGTTGGGCCACACCTGAACGGTATAGTCGCGTTCCCTACAACCAGAGGAGGAGGAAAACATGAGCACAAGAATCGCGTTGGGCCTGGCGCTCATCTCGGCCGCGAGTCTCGCGGTGGCGCAGGATCGTCGCCCGGAGAACGGCCCGCCGATCAACATCACCGCGGCGAAGAAGATTGCGGCGGGGGTGCTCGCAGAGTGCGCCAAGAACAGCTGGAACGTGGCCGTCGCCGTCGTCGAGCCGAACGGCTCGCTCGTCTACTTCGAGCGCATGGAGAACACGCAGTACGCGAGCATGGATATCGCGATCGGGAAAGCGAGAGCGGCCGCGACGTATCGACGCCCAACACGCGTATTCATGGAAGTGATCAACAAGGCGCCTGCCACCGCGACGCTGCCGGGCGTATTCGCCTCCCCGGGAGGAATGCCGATCATGGCCGACGGCAGGGTGATCGGCGGCGTCGGCGTGAGCGGCGTCACCGGCGACCAGGACGAGCAGTGCGCCAAAGCGGGTCTCTGACCGCAGCTACATGATCTGATTGACCACGCCACCGTCGACGCGCATCGCAGCGCCCGTGGTGGCGGAAGCGCCCGTACTGCAAAGATAGACGGCGAGATTGGCGACCTCCTCCGCCGAAGTGAAGCGGCGCACGAGCGACGTCGGCCGGTAGACCTCGAAGAACTCCGTCTCGATCTCGGCCACCGTCTTGCCGGCCGCTTTGGCGCGCTCGGCGCGCAGGCGGTCGGTGTTTTCGGTGCGCGTGGGCCCCGGTAACAGCGCATTCACCGTCACGCCGGTGCCGGCAAGCTCCATCGCGAGGCCGCGCGCGATCGAGAGCTGCGCGGTCTTCGTCATGCCGTAGTGAATCATCTCGCGCGGAATGTTGAGGCCGGATTCGCTCGACACGAACAGGATCCGGCCCCAGCCGCGGCCGGCCATCGCCCGCGCGTAGTGGCGCGCGAACCGCACGCCCGAAAGCACGTTGACCTCGAAGTAGCGCAGCCACTCGGCGTCCGGAATGTCGAAAAACGGCATGCGGCCGTAGATGCCGAGGTTGTTCACCAGGATGTCGACTTCAGCCACGCGCGCGAATACCGCCTGCGCGCCTGCAGCAGTCGCGCAATCGGCGGCGACCCCCTCCGCAGCGGCGCGCGGCAAATCGGCGCGCAATCTTGCGAGCGCCGCGTCGACCGAAGCCTGCGCTCGCCCGGTGATCGTCACGCGACCGCCTTCGGCGGCGAGGCCGCGCGCAATGGCAAAACCGATTCCACCAGTCGAGCCGGTAACGAGGGCGCGGCGCCCGCCGAGTCCCAAATCCATTGTTTCCCCCCGGTTTCGGAAATTCGCGCGCCGAATGGTAACGCGGGGGCGTCGAGCAGAAAATTTACCGGCCGGAGATGAGCCCGAAACGTCGCGCCGGGACAATGGGCCGCAATGAAATCGCTCACGGACGCGAGAGCCCTGCCGGTTTCTACCCGCGATCCCGCATCGCTCGCTCGCTTTGAGCGCGCTCTGAGGAGCTGGCACCTTTCCGACGGCAACGCGGCAGCGGCAATCGATGAGATGCTCGCCCACGCGCCGCACTTTGCGATGGCGCATTGCCTGCGCGCCGCGGACCGGCTGCTGGGCGCCGAGGTGCTGCGGCAGCCCGATGCGGCGGCTTTGATCCGGCCGATCGAGGAAGGCGCGCATGGCGCCAACGAGCGCGAGCGCCGTCATGCTGCGGCAGCGCGCGCGGGTTTCGAGGGCAATGCGGCGCTTGCGCTCGAGCGCTACGGCGATCTGGTGGTCGACTACCCGCGCGACAGCGTCGCGCTGCAGATGGCGCACGCGTTCGACTTCCGGCTCGGTCACCGGGAGATGCTGAGAGACCGGATTGCAGGAGTGCTGCCGCACTGGGACGAACGCATGCCGGGGTTTGCCCATGTGCTCGGCATGTATGCGTTTGGCCTCGAGGAAACCGGCGACTACGAGCAGGCGGAGCGGATCGGGCGCCGGTCGCTTGCCCTGGAGCCGCGCAACGCCGCCGCGATCCACGGCATTGCGCATGTCATGGAGATGCAGGGCCGGGCGCAGGAAGGAATCGCGTGGCTGCAGGCGACGCGGCCGACCTGGGCGGCGAACGGCGGCTTCTCGATCCACAACGCGTGGCATCTCGCGCTCTTTCAGATCGATGTCGG
>DASUMM010000324.1:0-4731 GCA_036277655.1 Burkholderiales bacterium
CCGCAGCCGCCCGTACGAAAGCCACGGAATCCCGAGGTTGAGTTCCGGCCACAGCAGCTGCGCGGCGATGATCACGCCGACCAGCATGCCGACCACGCCCCAGATCACGGTCATCACCGCAAACTGGCGGACTACGGTGTAGTTATAGGTGCCGCCGTTCCCGTTGCCGGCCATGCAAAGCTCCCGATCCAGCGCCTCCCGAGCGAGGCGTGCAACCGGAATGCTAGGGACCGCGATGGCGCCATTCTTGATTCAGATCAAGGGGGCTGGTGGTGGGATCGAGCGCGTATGATGGCTGCCCGCCCGAAGGTAGGCATGTCGCTGCGCGCTCACCTGCTGATGCTTACGCTGGCGCTCCTCGCGCCGGTGATGATCTTCGCGGTCGCGGTCGGATACGCGCTCGTCGAGCAAGAGCGCGAGACGTTTCGCCGCGGCGCGGAAGAACGCACCTTGGCCATGAGCACCGCGGTGGACACCGCGCTCGCGTCCTCGATTGCCACCCTGCAAGCCCTCGCGACTTCTCCAGCGCTGGATCGAAACGACCTTGCGACGTTCCGGGACCGCGCGGCGCGGGTGCTTGCGATGCAGCCGCAATGGTTCAGCATCCACCTGGCACTGCCCTCGGGGCAGCAGGTGATGAACCTCCAGTTGCCGGAAGGCGGGGCGCTCCCAGATAACGCGGCGCTCGATTCGCAGTGGCAGAGCGTAGTGCAACGCGGCGCGCCCTCCATCAACGACCTGATCGTCGGTCCGGCGACGCAGGAGTGGCACTTTACCGCGCGTCTGCCGGTCCGGCGCGATGGGTCGATCCGCTACATCCTTTCCGCCGCCGTGAAGCCTGACTGGATTCGGGCGTTGCTCGATCGTCAGAACGTGCCTGCGGATTGGGTCGCGGTGGTGCTCGACAAGAACGGCCGGATCGTCGCCAGGACGTTCGAGCCCGAGCAGAGCGTTGGCAAGATCGCATCGCGGAGCCTGCGCGATGCGCTTGCCCGATCGCCGAGCGGCTGGTTCCGCGGGACGACGATCGAAGGAGACGCGGTCTATACCCCGTACCGGAGATCCGCCGAAACCGGCTGGACGTTTGCCATGGGAATCCCGGCATCGGTGGTCGACGCCGCGGCGTGGCGAGCCGGGGCTGCGCTCGCGCTGGGACTGCTCGCCGCTGCCCTGATCGCGATTGCGCTGGCACGCGCGATCGGAAACCGGATTGCCCGTCCGATCGTCGCGCTTGCCTCTGCGGCCACCGCGATGCGGAACGGGCAACCGGCACAGATCACGGAATCGGCCACCGTCGCCGAAATTCGCATGCTGGAAACCACGCTGCGCAGCTCGGTGCAGGATCTCGGCGAGCGCGCACGGCTGCTCGATCTGGCGCAAGACGCCATCGTGGTGAGCGACGCAAGCAAGCGAGTTCTCTATTGGAACCGCGGCGCGGAAGCGATTTACGGCTGGCGCCGCGAGGAAGTCACGGGAAAGATTCTTTACGAAGTCCTGCGCACCGAATTCCCCGAACCACTTTCCAGGATCATGGACGAACTGCGGCTTGCCGATCAATGGTCCGGCGAACTGGCGCAGTTCACCCGCGACGGCCGACGCATCGTGGTCGCATCGCGCTGGGCAGCCGAGCGCGATCGGCAAGGAGAGCTGGCGCGGATCCTGGAGATCAACAGCGATGTCAGCGAGCGCAAGCGCGCAGAGGTCGCGCTCAAGGAAGCCGATCGCGCGAAGGACCAGTTTCTCGCCACGCTGGGGCACGAATTGCGAAACCCGCTCGCCGCGCTCGTCAACGCCGTCCACGTGCTGAAGCGTGCAGAGCCGGGCCGGGCGACGGCGGCGGACGCGATCGGCGTGCTGGAACGCCAGACGAAGCACATGACCCGCCTGGTCGGCGACCTGCTCGATCTGAGCCGCTTGACGATGGGCAAGCTCGTACTGCACCGCGAAGCGACGGAGCTGATGGCGGTAGTCGCCGAAACCGCGCGAACCTGGAAAGCCCGGGCGGACACGAAACAAATCTCGATCGTGCTGCAGGCTCCAGGCGGTGCCGCATGGATCCATGCCGATCGCGATCGGATCGAGCAAGTGCTTTCCAACCTGCTCGACAACGCGCTCAAGTTCAGTGATGCCGGAGGGCAGGTGACGGTCGAGGTGCGGATCGAAGGAACCGATGCCGTGCTGCGTGTTTCCGATCGCGGCGCCGGCATCCCGGCAGAAGCACTCGAACAGGTGTTCACGCATTTCGTGCAGGGAGACGAGGGTCGGTCAAGAGGTGGATTGGGGATCGGGCTCGCGGTAGTGAAGCAGTTGGTCGAGCTGCATGGCGGAACGGTATCGGCCGCGAGTGACGGCGTCGGGCGCGGGGCGACGTTCACCGTGCGCCTGCCTGCGATTGCGCGCACGGTCGAGCCGGCAAGACGGACCGAAGCGTTCGGCTCGCCGCCATGAGCGATGTGCGCAAACGAATTCTCATCGTCGATGACGATGCCGACGTCTGCCTGTCGCTCAAGCTGGCACTGGAGATCGAAGGGTTCGACGTGCAGACGGCGCGGCACGGCCGCGAGGCGCTTGCCAATGCAAGCCCGGTCGATCTGCTGATCACCGATCTCTTCATGCCGGAGGCCGACGGGTTCGAGACGATCGAAGGCTTCCGCAAGCTCCATCCGGCGACCCGCATCATCGTGGTGTCGGGCGGGGCAAAGCAGGTGAAGGCGGACTACATGCTGGTCGCGAGAGTGCTCGGCGTGGATGCAACGTTCCAGAAACCTGTCTCGCCGAGCGTGCTGAGCGAGACGATTCGAACGCTCCTCGGCACGGACCGTCAGTAACTGCGCGGCTTTTCGTCCTCCTCGAGCACCGAATGGCCATGCCGCTCGAGATCATCGAACTGGCCGCCCGAGAGCGCGCGGTGGAACACCCAGCCGATCAGGAGTACGAACGCGACGGAGAGGGGAATGAGGAGGTAGAGGCTTTCCATGAGTCCGGATCGCGTTTGCCGTTCGAGGCGACGAGCCGCAGTGAATTGAGCGCAACGACGAGCGAGCTGCCGGCCATGCCGAGCGCCGCTTCCCAGGGCCCGATCCAGCCGAGCATCGCCGCAGGCAGCGCAAGCACGTTATAGGCAATCGCCCAGCCGAAATTCTGGCGGATGACGCGCAGGGTGCGCCGCGCCAGAGGAAAGACTTCGAGCGCCGCTGCGAGCCGCCCGCCGAGCAGCACCAGGTCGGAATTCAATTGTGCGACCGAAGCACCCGACCCCATTGCGATCGAAGCATCGGCCTGCGCAAGCACCGGCGCATCGTTCCAGCCATCGCCGATCATCACCACGATGCGCCCTTCGCGCTGCAACTGCCGGACGTAGGCAAGCTTCTGCTGCGGATCGGCTTCGGCCGTCACATGGTCGATCGAAAGCGCACCCGCGAGCGCGGCGGCTGCCTCACGGCGATCGCCGCTCAACAGATGCACTTCGAGGCCAGCTTCGCGCAAGCGATCGACGAAGTCGCGCGCCTGCGGACGGACGCGGTCTTCGAGCGAAAAGGCTGCAAGCCATCCGGATTCGGCGGTGAGCGCGACCCTGGTGCCGGAATCTGCGACCGCCTGCGGAAACGGGCAGTGGGCAAGTTGCTCGCAGAAGGCGACCGTGCCGATGCGCACACGGCGGCCATCGACCGTCGCTTCGATGCCGTGCCCCGGAAAATGCGCGAGCTCCGCAACGGCTGGCGCCTTCAGCTCTCGCGCCGCTTCGTCGAACGCCGCGGCAAGCGGATGCCGGCTCGTTGCTTCGAGCGCCCTTGCCAGCGCCAGGCACTCTGCGGCCGTTGCGGAACCGAAGGTCTGCACATTGGCCAGGCGAAGGCGCCCTTCGGTCAGCGTTCCGGTCTTGTCGAGCACCACGTCGGTCGCGCGCGCAAGCGCTTCGAGCGCCCGGCCGCGGGTGAGGACGACTCCGCGCGCAAGAAGTTGCGTCGTAGCGGCGGTGAGCGCAATCGGGGCTGCGAGCGCGAGCGCGCACGGACAGGTGACGACCAGCACTGCGACCGCAATCCAGATCGAGCGCTCGGGCGCAATCTGCAGCCAGGCGGCGAGCGCGCCAAGCGCCGCGGCAAGCACCACCCAGGCGAACACGCTGGCGATCCGGTCGGCGCCTGCGACCAGCACCGGCCGGCTTGCCGAAGCGCGCTCCACCATGCGCAGGATCGCCGCTGCGCTCGTGTCGCTCCCCGCGCGCTCGACCCGCAGCAGGAGCGGCTGCTCGAGATTCACCGATCCCGCGACGACCGTGGCGCCGGGCTGCTTCGCAACCGGCAGCGATTCGCCGGTGAGGAGCGACTCATCCGCGCTCGATTCTCCCTCGACGACGATGCCGTCGGCCGGCATGCGCTCCCCCGGCGGGACGAGCGCAAGCTCGCCCGCGGCAAGCTCATGCACGGAGATTCTTTCCGGCGCGCTTGCGCCGGCACGCAGGCGCAGCGCAAACGCAGGCATCCAGCGCAGCAGCGGATCGAGCGCGCGGCCGGCTCGCCTGCGCGCCGCGGCCTCGGCGCTGCGTGCGGCGAGCAGCAGGAACACCAGCATCGCGATCGAATCGAAATAGACTTCGCCCGCACCGGTCAGCGTCGCCCAGGCGCTGGCGCCGAAGCCGACCAGGATGCCAAGCGCGATCGGCGCATCCAGGCCGATCCGCCTCGCGCGCAGGTCGCGCCAGGCGGGGCGGAAAAACGGTCCGCAGGC
>DASUMM010000325.1:0-6194 GCA_036277655.1 Burkholderiales bacterium
TTCACTGCGCGCGCGCAGGCATCCGACAGCGGCTCGTCGTTCGCCGCCATGTTGTAGAGCATGCCGTGGCACTTGACGTGATGCAGGCGCGCACCCGCGGCGCGGGCGAACGCTTCGAGCGCACCGGCCTGGTAGAGCACCAGGTCGTACATGTCCTGCGGCGTGATCTGCATCGCGCGCCGGCCGAACCCCTGCAGGTCCGGGAGCGACGGGTGCGCGCCGATGGCGACGCCGTGATCGACGGCGAGCTTCACGGTCTTGCGAATCGTCGCCGGATCGCCGGCATGAAAGCCGCACGCGATGTTCGCCGAGCTGACGAACGGCATCACTTCGGCGTCGGCGCCCATCTTCCAGGCGCCGTAGCTCTCGCCCATGTCGCAATTGAGATCGACCCGCTTCATTCGTCGTACTCCCAGGAGATTCCGCGCAACGCCGCATCGATGCGCGCCTTGAGCGCCGCGCGCAGCTCGAGCGCTTCGGCAAGCGTGCAGCGCGCGAATCGCACGCTGGCGCCGGGCGCGAGCTGCGCAAGGCGCGCCACGTCGGCTCCGGCCACTTCGGCGATTTTCGGATAGCCGCCGGTCGTCTGGTGATCCGCCATCAGGACGATCGGCGCGCCGTTCGCCGGCACCTGCACCGTGCCGAGGCACGTCGGCTCCGATAGTATCTCACCGCCGCGCGCGCGCGCGAGCTGCGGCCCGGTGAGGCGAAATCCCATGCGGTCCGAATCCGGCGAGATGCGCCACGCAAGATCGAAGAATGCGCGCTGCGCTTGCGCATCGAAATCGTCGTAATGCCGCCCGGGCATCGCATGCAGCACGATCGGCTGATGGTCCGGCAGCGTCGGCGTCGGCGCCGACCACCGCACGCTCGAAACGCCGTCGCGGATCCCTGCGCGCGACGCAAGGCGCTGATAGCGCTCGCTGGCGAGCTGCGCGGCGTCGGCGGCGAGCGGCAGGACGTCGCCCGAGCGCAGCGCGCGGCCGCCGAATCCGCCGAACCCCGCAGGCAGGCAGGTGCTGCGGCTCGCAAGCAGCGGCTCGATCGCGATGCCGCCGGCGATCGCCAGGTAGGCACGGGTGCCGCGCACGGCACGACGCATTGCGACCCGGCTCCCTGCCTTCACGAGCACCGGCCGATCGGCCGGAAACTTGGCGCCTTCGACCTCTGCCTCGAACTCGGCCCCGCAAAGCGCAACCAGCGCGTCGCATCCAAGCTCGATCGTCGGCCCGAGCAGCGTGACCTCGAGCGCCGCTTCACCGTCCCGGTTTCCGACCAGCGCATTGGCAAGCTCGTAGGCGGCGGGATCCATCGCCCCGCTCGTGACCACGCCCAGGTGCTGCAACCCGTGCCGGCCGCGGTCCTGCACGGTGGTGAGCAGGCCGGGCTTTGCGATGCGCAGGCTCATCGCCGCCGCGTGTACTCGGAGCGCGAGATCGGAACGAAGCGCACCCGGTCGCCCGGCGCAAAGAGCGTCGGCGGATTGCGCGCCGGATCGAAGAGCACGAGCGGCGTGCGGCCGATCACGCTCCATCCGCCCGGCGTCTCGAACGGATACACGGTCGTCTGCAGGTTCGCGATGGCGACCGATCCCGCCGGCACGCGAATGCGGGGATTGGCGCGCCTCGGCAGCGCGAGCGCCGGATCGAGCCCGCCGAGATACGGCAACCCGGGCGAGAACCCGACCATCAGCACGCGATGCTCGAGCGTGCTGTGCCGCCGTGCCACTTCCTCCGGCGCGATGCCGGTGCGCTCGGCCACTTCGACGATGTCGAGTGCGAATTCCGGCTCGTAGCAGACGGGCACTTCGAGCGGCGGGCGCGCCGCGCGCGGGGGCCCGGAGGCGAGGCATTCCTCGATCAGCGCTTGCGCCGGAACCATCGGCTCTGCGGGAAACTCCGGATGCCGGGGATCGAAGTGCAGCGCGATTCCGGTGAGCGCAGGAACCACCTCGCGGATCCAGGCCGGCGCACGCGCGCGCAGGCAGACGGCAATCGCCTGCAGCGCTTCATTCACTTCCAGGTCGAGATTCGTCGAGAACTCGGCGTACACCGCCGCATCGCCGAGCGGGCCGATCGCGAGCGGCCGAAGGCGCTTCAGGAGATCCGGGGCACGGCGACCCCGATCATGCAGTCACGCGTCACGATTGCAGCGAGCCGCTCCTCGCTCCAGCCTTCGGTCCCCGCCGGCCGCATCGGCAGCACGATGTAGCGCATGTCGGCCGTGGAGTCGTGCACGCGCACCTGCACATCCTCCGGAAGCGTGAGGCCGAACTCCGAGAGCACCGCGCGAGGCTCGCGCACCGTGCGGCTGCGATAGGGCCGCGACTTGTACCAGTCCGGCGGGATGCCGAGCAGCATCCGCGGATAGCACGAGCAGAGCGTGCACACGATCACGTTGTGTACCGCCGGCGTGTTCTCGACTGCGATCAGCCGCAGCGCCGGCACATCGAGACCCATCTCCTCGCAGGCAGCGGTTCCGTTCGCGAGCAGCCTCGCCTTGAACGCCGGATCGACCCACGCGCGCGCGACCACTTTCGCCCCGCGCTCCGGCCCGCGCGAACGCATGTCTTCGACCGTCGAGCGCACGTGCTCCTCGGTCACGATGCCCTTTTCCACCAGCAGCTCGCGCAAGCTCACTTCCATCAGCTGGAAGTAGGAAAGCGGCTGGTACCTGCCCTGTTCGTCGCTCATGCCGGCTCGAGCCAGTGCTGGAAGATCTCGACTTCGACTGCGTCGTCCGCGCGGCCGCGGTAATCCTGCCAGACGTCGGCCTGGCGGAAGCGCACGCGATAGAGCGGCTGCGCAGGAAGTCCGCTTCTCATTTGTGCAAGCTCTTCCGGCACCGGGAAGCTGCCGCAGATGCGCTCGATCGCGCCGACGCAGCCACGGATGTAATACGGCGTGCGAATGTGGCCGAGCGGATAGGTCTTGCGCACGGCGACGCGATCGCCGGGCGCGAACCTAGGCGTTGGATTCGCGCTCACGCTTGCCCACCTCTTCCATCTTGCGCCCGAGCTCTTCGGTCGTGATGACGCCGCGCTGGATCATCGTCTGGGTGATCGAGGTGACCCAGCGCTCGTAGTAGCTCATGCGCTCGTACGCTTCCGGCCCGATCGCCTCGATGTTCTTGCGCAGCTCATCGACCGTCATCAGCTTCTTCCCCCGAATTCCCGAGAGGATCACCATCAGCGCATCGACGCGTCGCTCCCACTCGGCATAGTCATGCTCGGTCGGCTCGACCTTGCCGGCCGGAAGCCCCCCCATGTCGTGATGTCCGCGCTCGATCATCTCAGGCGACCCATTCGCTGACCGGAGCCTTGGCGTCCTGCAGCGGCTGACAGACGATGTCGACGAGCGAAGGGCCGCCGTGCGCGATCGCCGCGGCGAGCGCATCGGCAAGCTCCGCAGGTTCGGTGACGCGCCAGGCCTTGACGCCGAACGCTTCTGCGACGCGCGCGTGATCGGTGGGCGAGAAATCGACCGAAAAATAGCGCTCGCGGTAGCCCGACTTCTGCCCGGCCTTGATCCAGCCGTACACCGCATTCGAGATCACGACCAACGTGACCGGCAGCTTGAGGCGCACGAGCGTCTCCAGCTCGCCCACGCACATGCCGAAGCTGCCATCGCCCATGACGGCGAGCGTCTTCGCTTGCGGTTGCGCGAAATGCGCACCGACTGCCGCCGACATCGCGTAGCCGAGCGCGCCGTGCGCCCGGTTGGAGAAAATGCGCCGCCCCGTGCGCCGCACCGGATAGAACGCCGAAAAGTAAGGGCATGGCGTGCCGGGATCGAGCACCAGCTGCGCATCGGCATCGAGCGCTTCGGCGAGCGCCGCCACGACTCTCTCGGGCCGGATCGGCTTCTCGACCGAGCCGGCGAGCTCGCGGAACTTGGCGAACTTCTGCGCCTTCGCCCTGGCGATCGCCTTCGCATCGAGCGTGCGCTTCACCGACGCGAGCGCTTCGCCGAGCGCGGCGAGCGCAACCCGCGCGTCGCCAACCAGCGCTTCGTCGGTCGGATAGTTGGCGCCGATCACCGCCGGATCAATGTCGATGTGGACGATCTTCGCCTGCCCGGGCGCCGGATGGCGCCAGCGCTCGGTGGTCACCGAGCCGGCGCGGCAGCCGACGAAGCAGACGAGATCGGCTGCATCGACGATGCGTCGCGTCTCCACCGTGCCGCCGTTCGAGCCGACGACGCCGAGCGCGAGCGGATGCTCATCGGCGATGGCACCCCGGCCGCTGATCGTGGTGGCCACGGGTGCGGACAGGCGCTCGGCCAGCTCGACCAGTTCCTGCTCCGCGTTGGAACTCAAGACTCCACTGCCGCAGATGAACAGTGGACGCTCGGCCTGCCGCAGGAGTGCCGCCGCACTCTCAATGGCGCGCGCAGCAGGTTCCCCGCGCCGAGCAAAGAGCGGCTCGGCACGGAGATCGGAAAAATCGACAGGGCCGTTCTGCACATCGAACGGGAGCGAGATGTGCGCGGCGCCGGGGCGACCCGAGGTCATGGCGTTGAAAGCGGCGCGGAAGGTGCGCGGGATGTCGGCTGATCGATTCAGCACCGCGTTCCACTTGGTCGCCGGGCGCATCAGCGCCCCCTGGTCGATCTCGGTCAGCGTGTAGCGCCCGCGGGAAGCGACCGCGACATCGCTGGTGATGCAAAGGAGCGGCACCGAGGATTCGTTCGCTTCGACGACGCCCGGCAGGATGTAGGTTGCACCGCCGCCGCTCGGCCCCTCGCAGACGCCAACCTTGCCGCTCGCGCGGGCGTATCCGTCCGCCATGTAAGCCGCGTGCCGCTCGTCGCGTGTCAGCACATGGCGCATGCCGTGCGGCAGTCGCGCGAGCGCGTCGTAGAACGGCAGGCTGGTGTCGCCGCACAGCCCGAAAATGATCTCGACACCGTGCAGGCGCAGCATCTCGACCACGGCTTCCGCGCCGTTGACGGTGGCAGCCTGGGGTTCGACGGGCTTGTTCACTGCGGCGCTGCGAAAAGCGACGCTCGGCTAGCCGAGCAGCCACCCCGCCCCGGCGCCTGCGAAGGGCAGCACGAGGCAGAACCAGCCGAGGTTGCGCAGCCGGGAGCGCTCCGACTGGTCCATGTCGACGCTGCGCACCTTGCGGCGCGCCGCGCGCTCTTTCTGCGCCCGGCTGATCGACGCGTATTCGAAGAAATAAAGCAGCACCGCGAGTGCGAGTCCGACGAGGCCGCCCGTGAGCATGGCCGCATTATATAGTTCCCGCCGATGTCAGCCGCGGCACGCCAGCGCCCCTCGCCGGGCGAGCTGTTTCTCGATCACGTTTCGCACTTCGTTCGCGACCTGCGCGCGGCGGGCGAAGCGTTGGAAGCGCTCGGGTTTTGCGTCACGCCGCGCTCGGACCAGCAGACGCAGGACGGCCCGGCCGGGACGGCGAACGTATGCGTGATGCTGGAAGACGGCTACCTCGAATTCCTCGCGCCGACCGCCGACACGCCGAACGCGGCGCGCATGCGCGCGTCGATGGCCCGCCATGAGGGCGTGCATCTTGCCTGCTTCGGCACGCCCGCGGCCGAGGAGGAGCATGCACGACTTGGCTGGCACGGCTTCGACCCGCAGCCGATCGTCGCGCTCGAGCGGCCGGTGGAGATCGACGGCGCAGCGCAAAAAGCACGTTTCAAGGTGGTCCGCGCCGCGCCCGACCGGATGCCCGAGGGGCGGGTGCAATTCGTCGAGCACCTGACGCCGCAAGCGCTCTGGCAGCCGCGCTGGCTTTCGCACGAGAACCGCGTCAAGCGCCTCGCGTGCGTGTTCGTGGTCGCCGATGACGCAGTCGAGGTCGCCGCGCGCTGGGCGCGCTTCTGCGCGCTTTTGCCGCAACCGGCGGGCGCATTCGTCCACCTGGAGACCGCGCGCGGCCATGTACTGGTGGGCACACGCGCCGCATGGGCAGCCATCTTCGGCGACGCGCCGCACGCTCCTGCGCTTTGCGGCTACGCGCTCGAATGCAGCGACCCGTCGGCGCTCGCGGCACGCTTTGCCAGGGCCGGCGGCAAGGCGCGCCGCTTGCGGGATAATCTCCATATCGCCGTGCTTCCGGCGGCACTGGGCGGCATGTGGGTCTTCGGCACGAGGGACGCGCTCGCCTTTCCTACCCAATCGACATGAAAAACGATCTCTGCTCGCTCAGCGCCACCGAATTGCTGCATCTG
>DASUMM010000326.1:0-2618 GCA_036277655.1 Burkholderiales bacterium
ATCGTCTTCAGCGGCTGCGGATTGCCGGATTCGATGGTCGCCGGATCCTCCAGCACGCGGCCGTGCTTTTCGGCGTCGGCGATCTTGTGGTTGTAGCCCGAGAGATTGCGCACGCCGAGCCACGACATCAGGCGATAGCGCCGGTCCATCTCCGCCACGCACCAGGAAAGCGCGTTCGCGGCCTGCTTCATGTCGATCACCACCGGCGCGAGCAGGTGCGGGATGTCCTGGTACACCGAAAGCTCGAGCATCTTCGGATCGACGAGGATCATGCGCACGTGGCGCGGCTCGGCCTTGTAGAGCAGCGACAGGATCATCGCGTTGATCGCGACCGATTTTCCGGAGCCGGTCGTGCCGGCGACGAGCAGGTGCGGCATCTTGCCGAGGTCGGCGATCACCGGGTTGCCGGCGATGTCCTTGCCGAGCGCGAGCGCAAGCTGCGAGTGCGAGTTGTGGTAGATCTCCGAGCCGAGGATCTCGGAGAGCCGCACGATCTGCCGGTGCGGATTCGGAATCTCGAGTCCCATGCACGACTTGCCGGGAATCGTCTCGACCACGCGGATCGCCACCACCGAGAGCGCGCGCGCAAGATCCTTCACCAGGTTGACGATCTGGCTTCCCTTGACGCCGACCGCAGGCTCGATCTCGTAGCGGGTGATCACCGGGCCGGGATACGCGGCGAGCACCTTCACGGCGACGCCGAAATCGGAAAGCTTCTTCTCGATCAGGCGCGAGGTGTATTCGAGCGTCTCGGCGCTCACCTGCTCGCCCTCGGCGGCCGGCTCGTCGAGCAGCTTGATCGGCGGCAGCGGGGTGTCGGGCAGGTCCTCGAAAAGCGGCGCCTGCTTTTCCTTCTGCACCCGCTCGGACTTGCGGATCTCTGGCGGCGGCGGCGCGATGACGAGCGGCGGATGGTCTTCCTCGCGCTTTTTCTCCGCTTCGACGACGAAATCGCGTTCCTCGCGCGCGATCTCGCCCAGCTTGCGGTCGCGCCGCTCGCCCCAGAAGCGCTGCGCGAGCGAGAAGGCGCCCTCGAGCAGCGCGCCGGTCGCCTCGGCGAGCGCGACCCAGGAAACGCCGGTGAAGAGGCTGAAGCCCACGGCCATCAGCGTCAGCAACGCAAGCGTCGCGCCGGTAAAGCCGATCGATCCGGAAGCGGCAGCAGCGAGCGCCGAGCCGACGATGCCGCCGGGAACGTCCGGCAACTCCGCTTTCAGCGTGTAGAAGCGCAACGCCTCGAGCGCGGCGCTGGCAACGAGCAGCAGCACGAACCCGCCGAGCGCAATCGCGAGCGGCCGCCGATCGATCAACCTGCCGCTGCCGCCATCGAGCCAGCGGTAGCCCCAGGCGACGACCACCAGGCACAGCACCACCCACCAGTACGCCGAGATCCCGAAGAGATGCAGCAGGACCGCGGCGAGCGAGGCGCCGAACTTGCCGCCGGCATTCTGCGCGATCGCGCCGGTCGCCGCGTACGACCAGCTCGGGTCGCCACGATGGAACGTGGCGAGGATGAGCAGCAGGTAAGCACCGAGCGCGACCGCGAGGAGCCACTTTGCCTCGCGCAAGAGGCTTGCAAGCTTCGTGGGGAGCGGTGCGCCCGGGTTCTTGTCTGCCGCCGCCATCATGTTCGGTAGAAAACCAAATCAGTGTACCGTAAAAAGCAAAAACCCCCGCCAGGGCGGGGGCTTGCGGCGCGAATGTGGCGCGGTTTCTAGCGGATCGTGCACTCGCCGCCTCTGCCCGGCGGCGGCGCCGGCTTGAGGAACGCCTGCGGCGGAGAAATGGCGAGTCCCGGGTTGGCGGTGAGGCGTGGGGGCTGTCCGCGTTCGATGATCGCGAACTGGCCGGCGCCGATGTTCAACTGCCCGGCGGGATTGCTCAGATTCACGCGGCCGTTGCTCACGCCGACATATACGGCGGGCTTCAGGCCCGGGCAGGACGTCGCTATGCAGTCGTGCGCGGTGAACGTCGTTCCGCGAATGCCGATGGTCGCCGTCGCCGTGCCGACCGAAAACTTGCCGCGATTGCGGCTGCCGATCAGGCCGGTGACGAAGCGCAGGCCGCCGGCAAGCACGCTGGTGACGAACGAATCCTCCTTCGGACTTTCCTTCGCAAAGGCGAAGTTGTCGACCCGGAACGAGGAGTTCGGCCGCAGCGTCACTTCGGCGCCGTCGGTGAAGCGGATTTGGGCGTGGCTGTCCGCAGCCGTGCTGACCACGTCGCCGGTTGCCACTTGCGAGCGTGGAGTGAGCACGCGGGTGCTGCCGTCCGCCTTCCTCGCCGAAAGCGTGCCGGTCACGTGCGTAACGCTGCCGGTGCTCGCAAAAGCGGCTGCCGACACGAGCGCGGTTCCAAGCACCACCGCCGCCATCCCGAGTATTTTCATTTCTTCCCTGTGTCCTTCCGTTTTATTCCGGCAGCAGGATCTTCTCGCGCAGCACGATCTTCGAGCCCTGCACGTCGATATAGCCGCCGAGCTGCAGGTCCTTCATCACCCGGCTCACCATCTCGCGCGATGCGCCGATCATGCGGGCGATCTCCTGCTTGGGCGGGGCCTTGCCGACGACGCGCTTGCCGTCGATGTTGTCGGACAGATCGAGCAGGACGCGAGCCAC
>DASUMM010000327.1:0-6464 GCA_036277655.1 Burkholderiales bacterium
GAGTGGTGGACGGCCACCCGGCCCGGGATTCCGCTCCCCCTTGTCGCGGCGATGGGCGAAGGCTGGAACGCGGATGCAAGCGCCGAATTGCGGGCGCTCGATGCAGCGCTCTATGGCAAGCGCGCGTGGGAGGGGCGGCAGTTCTGGCGCAAGGTACGACCTTGGCTGCGGAAAAAAACGGGACGGGATGCGGCGCCTGCGCGCGAGTCGTTCTTCAGGTTGCAGGCATGGGACGCGATCCCGCGTCCTGCGGCGCGCCGGGCTTGCGGCGTGCGATCGCCTCGATGACCTCGCGACGCTCCTCGTCGCTCATCTGCGACCAGCGTGCGATCTCCTCCAGCGTTCGATGGCAGCCGCGACAAAGCCCGGTCGCATCGTTCATCACGCAGACCTTGATGCAGGGCGACTCGATCAAGCGGCCTTCCTGCGCTTGGCGGCAAGCGCGCGGCCTGCCTTGCTGAGCGGCTCCTTGCCGAGCACGCCACAGATCCATTCGCCGATCCCGACCAGGCGCTCGAGGTCGACGCCGGTTTCGATTCCGAGTCCGTCGAGCAGGTAGACGACGTCCTCCGTCGCCACGTTGCCGGAGGCGCCGGCAGCGTACGGGCAGCCGCCCAGCCCGGCGATCGACGAATCGAAGGTGGCGACCCCGAGCTCGAGCGAAGCATAGATGTTCGCCAGCGCCTGGCCGTAAGTGTCGTGGTAGTGGCCGGCGAGCCGCTCGACCGGCACGCGCGCTGCGCAGGCTTCGATCATGCGCTGCGTTCTCGCCGGCGTGCCTACGCCGATCGTGTCGCCGAGCGAAATCTCGTAGCAGCCCATGGCGTACAGCGCGGCTGCGACCTCGGCCACCTTGTGGGGCGCAATCTCGCCCTCGTACGGGCAGCCGACGACGCAGGAAATATAGCCGCGCACCTTGACGCCGGCGGCGCCGGCCGCTTCGGCGACCGGGCGAAAGCGCTCGAGCGATTCGGCAATCGAGCAGTTGATGTTTTTCTTCGAGAACGCTTCCGAAGCGGCACCGAAGATCGCGACTTCGGTGGCACCGGCGGCGTGTGCCGCCTGGAACCCCTTCAGGTTCGGCGTGAGCACCGGGTAGTCGACGCCGGGTCTGCGCCGGATGCGCTCGAGCACCTCGGTATGGTCTGCCATTTGCGGGATCCACTTCGGCGATACGAACGCGGTCGCTTCCACCGCCGGAAGCCCCGCTTCCGCGAGCCGCTCGATCAGCTCGACCTTGATCGCGGTCGGCACCTCGTGCTTTTCGTTCTGCAGCCCGTCGCGCGGACCGACTTCGACGATGCGGACTCGGCTCGGCAGTTTCATGTCTCCTCCAGTTTCAGCAGTTCGACGCCCTCGTTCACCTGCTCGCCGGCAGCGAAGAGGATCTCGCGCACCACGCCGTCGTGCGGCGCGACGATGATGTGCTCCATCTTCATCGCTTCGAGGACCACCAGCGCGTCTCCCTTCGCTACTCTGGCGCCGGCTTCGATCAGCACGCGCAGCACCTTGCCGGGCATCGGCGCGGCAAGCGATCCGCCGCCGGCTTCCAGATCGAGCCCCTGCAGTTCGTCCTCCAGGCGCAGGCGGTAATACGCGCCGGCGGAAAAAAGATGCCAGTCGTCGCCCTCGCGCACTGCGCGGACGGCGAACGCGTGGCCGTCGAGGTGCACCTGCATGCGGCGGTCATCCGCGCGGGCAGCGCCGAGCGCATATTCGCGCGAGCCGATGCGCAGCCGGTATCCGCCGGGCCGGAACTCGACCGCAGCGGCGTGGCGCGCATCGCCCTCGCGGAACACGAAGTCGTGATGCGAGCCCTGGTTCAAGCGCCAGCCATCGACCTCATGCCAGGGCGAAAACGGATCGCCGGAGGCTTTGCCGCGCGCCCTCGAGGCGTCCTCTTCGGCGAAGAGCTCGGCACAGGCCGCGGCGGCGATCACCTCGTCGGAGGGCGCGGTTCGGGCAGCGAAGAGCGCCTCACCCTCCCGCTCGACGAGACCGGTGTCCGGCTCGCCGCCCGCGAAGCCTTGCGTGCGCAGCACCCGGCCGAGGAATTCGACGTTGGTAGTTGGCCCGACCACCTCAAACGCGGCGAGCGCCGCCGCGAGGCGGGCAAGCGCTGCTTCGCGGGACGGTCCCCAGCAAACCAGCTTCGCGATCATCGGGTCGTAATACGGCGTGATCTCGTCGCCTTCGCGGACACCGGAATCGATTCGCACGTCGGTGCCGATCTCGAACTCGGCCGCCTGCGGAGTGCGCAGGTGCGCGATGCGCCCGGTGGAGGGCAGAAATCCCTTTGCCGGGTTCTCGGCATAGATCCGCGCTTCGATCGCGTGCCCCCGCAGCGCCAGGCGCTCCTGCGCAAGCGGCAGCGGCTCTCCGGCGGCCACGCGCAGTTGCCACTCGACGAGGTCGAGGCCGGTGACCATCTCCGTCACCGGATGCTCGACCTGCAGCCGCGTATTCATTTCCATGAAGAAGAATTCGCCGTCCGCAGCGGCGATGAATTCGACCGTGCCGGCGCCGACGTAGTGAACGGCTCTTGCCGCAGCGACTGCGGCGCTGCCGATCGCGGCACGCCGCTTTTCCGTCATGCCCGGCGCCGGCGCCTCCTCGAGCACCTTCTGGTGGCGTCGCTGCACCGAGCAGTCGCGCTCGAAAAGATGCACCACGTCGCCGTGCGTGTCTCCGAACACCTGCACTTCGATGTGACGCGGGCGTTCCAGGTACTTTTCGATCAGCACGCGATCGTCGCCGAAGCTCGCTTGCGCCTCGCGCCTGGCTCCCTCGAGCGCGGAGTCGAACTCGCCCGCAGCGCGCACGATGCGCATGCCCTTGCCGCCGCCGCCGGCGGAAGCCTTGATCAGGACCGGGAAGCCGATCCTGCGCGCCTCTGCGGCCAGATGCGCGGGCTCCTGCCGCTCGCCGTGGTAGCCGGGCACGATCGGCACGCCCGCCTTTGCCATCAGCGCCTTGGCACGCGCCTTGTCGCCCATCGCTTCGATCGCCTGCGGGGTCGGACCGATGAAGACGATGCCTGCGCTCGCGCAAGCCGCGGCGAAGGCCGCGTTCTCCGAGAGAAAGCCGTATCCCGGATGGATCGCTTCGGCGCCGCCGCGCCGGGCGGCCTCGAGGATGGCGTCGCCGCGCAGATAGCTCTCGCGCGCAGCGGCGGGCCCGATGCAGAACGCTTCGTCGGCGAGGCTCACGTGGCGTGCGTCGGCATCGGCTTCCGAATAGACCGCGACCACGGAGATTCCGAGCCGCTGCGCGGTCCTGGCAACGCGGCAGGCGATCTCGCCGCGGTTGGCGATGAGGATCCTGCGGAACACGCTAGCCGTTCGAGGTCCAGGCAGGCTTTCGCTTTGCGAGGAAGGAAGCGATGCCTTCCTTGCCTTCCGCGGAAACGCGAATCTCGGCGATGCGTTTCGCGGTGTCGTCGATCATCGCGTCGTCGACGCTTCCCGACGCGACAACACGAATGAGATCTTTGATCTTTTCCAGCGCTTGCGGCCCCCCCGCAAGAAGGTTTTTCAGAATTTCCCCGATCTCGCCGTCGAGCTTTTCCGACGGCGAGACCATCGAGAGCAAGCCAATGCGGCAAGCTTCATCCGCATCGAAGACCTCCGCCGTCAGGAAGTACCGACGAGCGGCGCGTTCCCCCATGGCCCGCACCACATAAGGACTGATCGTCGCCGGCGACAACCCCAGCTTCGCTTCGCTCAGGCAGAACTTCGCCTCCGGCGTACCGACCGCGATGTCGCACGCCGCAACCAGGCCCACGCCGCCGGCAAAGGCCGGCCCGTGCACGCGCGCGATCGTCGGCTTCGCCATCCGATCGAGCGTCTTCAGCATGCTGGCGAGCGCGCGCGCATCGGCGAGGTTCTGCTCATACCCGTAGCCGGCCATCCGCTTCATCCAGTTCAAGTCCGCGCCGGCGCAGAATGCGCTGCCGGCGCCCCCAAGGACGATCGCGCGCACGGCGCCATCCGAATCGAGCCGGGCAAGGGCGCTCGTCAGGCTGGCGATCAGCGACTCGTCGAACGCGTTGCGGATGTCGGGGCGATTGAGCGTGACGTATGCGACCCGGTCACGCACTTCGACGAGCAGGTTCTCGGCCATCGCCTCAGGCGATCCGCGGCTCGACGGCGACTTCGCTCGTCACCGAATTGGCGATGAAGCAGCGCTCGTGCGCCTTCTCGTGCAGTTGTGCATGCTGCTCGGGGGTGGGAGCGGCGCCTTCGAACGACACCACTGGCCGCAGCGTCACGCGCGTCATCGCTTCTTTTCCGTCGGCGCGCTTCTCCAGCACGCCGACCGCCTCGTCGCGATAGCTCGTCACCTTGAACTTTCGAGTGCCGGCGAGGTGCAGGAACCACAGCATGTGGCAGGAGGAAAGCGAAGCAACGAACGCCTGCTCCGGGTCGACGCCGGGCGCACTCGGCGCAGTGGGCGGAATGTTCTGCGGGGCTGCGCGTGCAGGCACCCGGATGCCGCCTTCGAAGGACCAGGAGTGCGAGCGGTTGTACGTCGCGTAGGAGAACTCGGCCGTCTCCAGCCGCCATTCGATCGTTGCCTGGTATTCCGACATGAGCGCCTCCTTACATCCGAAACATGCCGAACTTCGTCGACTCGATCGGCGCATTGAGCGAGGCGGAAATCGCCAGGCCGAGGAGCCTGCGCGTGTCCGCCGGATCAATGACGCCATCGTCCCAAAGCCGCGCGCTCGCGTAGTACGGGTGTCCCTGCGCCTCGTACTGATCGAGGATCGGTTTGCGGAACGCGGCTTCCTCTGCTGCCGACCACTTGCCGCCCTTCGCTTCGATGCCGTCGCGGCGCACGGTGGCGAGCACGCTCGCTGCCTGCTCGCCGCCCATCACGGAAACGCGCGCGTTCGGCCACATCCACAGGAAGCGCGGGCCGTAGGCACGTCCGCACATGCCGTAATTGCCGGCTCCGAACGAGCCGCCGATGATGGCGGTGAACTTTGGCACGCGGGCAGTGGCAACCGCGGTCACCATCTTCGCACCGTCCTTTGCGATGCCGCCGGCTTCGTACTTGCGCCCGACCATGTAGCCGGTGATGTTCTGCAGGAAAAGCAGCGGAATGCCGCGCTGGCACGCAAGCTCGATGAAGTGCGTTGCCTTGAGCGAAGACTCCGAGAACAGGATGCCGTTGTTCGCCAGCACCGCGACCGGATAGCCATGCAGATGCGCAAATCCGGTGATGAGGGTGGTGCCGTAATTCGCCTTGAATTCGTCGAGCTGCGAGCCATCGAGGATGCGCGCCAGCACTTCGCGCACGTCATAGGGTTTGCGCGGGTCGGTCGGGATGACGCCGTAGATTTCCTCGGCAGGGTAGAGCGGATCCTGCGGCGCGCGGACGTCGAGCGAGACGCTTTTACGAGCATTCAGCCCCGCGACGATGCGCCGCACGATCGCGAGCGCATGCGGGTCGTTCAGCGCATAGTGGTCCGACACACCGGAGATGCGCGTATGCACTTCGGCGCCGCCGAGCTCTTCGGGCGTAACGACTTCGCCAATCGCGGCCTTTACGAGCGGCGGGCCGCCAAGAAAAATCGTGCCCTGTCCCTTGACGATGATCGACTCGTCCGACATCGCCGGAACGTACGCACCGCCTGCCGTGCAGGAGCCCATCACGCAAGCGATCTGCGGGATGCCGGCCGCCGACATGTTGGCGATGTTGTAGAAGATGCGCCCGAAGTGCTCGCGGTCAGGAAACACCGAATCCTGCTCGGGCAGAAAGGCGCCGCCCGAATCGACGAGGTACACGCATGGCAGGCGGTTCTGCGCGGCGATCTCCTGCGCGCGCAGGTGCTTCTTCACCGTCATCGGGTAGTAGGTGCCGCCTTTTACCGTGGCGTCGTTGCAGACGACGATGCATTCGCGGCCTGAAATGCGGCCGACGCCGACGATGACCGAGGCCGAAGGCACGTCGCCGCCGTACATGCCCCAGGCCGCGAGCTGGCCGATCTCCAGGAACGGCGAGCCCGGATCCAACAGCGCCCGCACCCGCTCACGCGGCAAGAGCTTGCCGCGCGCTGTGTGCTTGGCGCGCGCGGCTTCGTCGCCGCCGAGCGCCACCTGCGCGACTTTTTCGCGCAGGTCGTCGACGAGCGAGCGCATGCGCTCGGCGTTGGCGCGGAAATCCGCCGAGCGCGGGCGGAGCTGGGAGCGAAGGACCGGCATCCGGCGCTACGGCTTTTCCTTGTGCGGCCGCGGCGCGGTCGGCCGCCCGGCCTTTTTCCACTCGCCGAAGCCGCCCTCGAGATGTGCGACGTCGAGGCCCATCTCGGTGAGCATCGCTGCCGAGAGCACCGCGCGCCAGTCCGCCGCGCAGTACAAGACGAAGTTCTTGTCTTCGGTGAACACCGGTTTGTAATACGGGCTCTCCGGATCCACCCAGAATTCCAGCATGCCGCGCGGCGCGTGAAACGCACCCGG
>DASUMM010000328.1:0-9373 GCA_036277655.1 Burkholderiales bacterium
TTGACGCGTTACGTGTTGCTTGGACAGGACCGCTCCTCATAGCCGAGGCAGACACGCGAGCCTTTGCAGTTGCAAATAAATTGCCCGACTTCTGGACTTTTCCAATACCTGTAGAGAAAGGGGGCTTGTTGTCGTATTCGCCAAAGCTCTCGGAAATCGCTATAAGAGGCGCGGCTATAGTGGACAAGATATTGCGCGGATCTAACCCAGCCGAGATACCTTTCGAGTATCCCACGCAATACGACTTGGTCATCAACCTCAAGAGCGCGAGGGAACGCGGCATTGTGATTCCTCAATCTGTCCTCGTGCGAGCGACTCGGGTGATCGAGTGAACAGTGCATGTAGAGCGTAAGTGGCCAAAGCCCTCGCAAATCTACTGGCGGCGCGCCACCTGGGTTGATCCAAAGCGCGCTTTGTCTTGTGGCTTGAGCGATAAGCCGACCAGGATCACAAGAAGCTCTTGAGGCGCTGCGGACACACTCTAAGAGGACGGTTGGAAGTCAACCCAGTGTCCATATGTGTGTCCATGACGGACGTTATGCTGAAACAAAGATCTGCAAGTTCATGTAATTAGGATTGCGATGCGCCTCGCGACCTGGAACGTCAACTCCCTCAAAGTCCGGCTTCCGCACCTGCTCGACTGGGCTGCGCAGGCGCAGCCAGATGTGATCTGCCTGCAGGAAACCAAGGTCGAGGATGCGAAGTTCCCTCTAATGGAACTGCAGGCGGCCGGATATCAGGCCGTGTTTGCGGGACAGAAGAGCTACAACGGAGTAGCGATTCTTTCCCGCACGCCCTTGGAAGACGTCGCTGCGGGCGTCCCTGGATTGATTGACGATCACCGGCGCGTGATTTCCGCCTCGATCGGCGAGCTGCGGGTGATTTCGGTGTACTGCCCGAACGGCCAGGCGGTCGGCAGCGACAAGTACGAATACAAGCTGCGCTGGTATTCAGCAGTGCGCGGCTGGCTGAAAGAAGAGCTCGCACGGCATCCCCGGCTCGCGATCCTCGGGGACTTCAATGTCGCGCCCGAAGATCGGGACGTCTACAACCCGAGAATCTGGGAGGGCCGAGTGCTCTGCTCCGAGCCGGAGCGCGCCGCGTTCCGCTCGCTGCTCGAGCTAGGACTGAAGGATGCATTCCGACTCTTTGAGCAGCCGGAACGGGTGTTCTCGTGGTGGGATTACAGGATGCTCGCGTTTCGGCGCAACTGGGGACTGCGCATCGACCACATTCTGCTATCGAACGAGCTTGCGCCAACGTGCGCTGGATGCACGGTCGATCCTTCGCCGCGCAAGCTCGAGCAGCCGAGCGACCACGCGCCGGTGATCGCCCAAATCCGCTAGGCCTTCATTCCCTTCTGCACGCCGGCGCGCGCGGCCATCGTCTCGCCCCAGCGCTTCAGATTGCGCAGCTCCGCCGCTTCAAGCAGGGGCTTGCGGGCCGCATAGTTCGGGTAAAGCATCAGGTCCGCGAACGTCATCTCGTCCGCAAGGTAGTCGCGTGCTGCGAGATGCCGGTCGATATGCCGGAAGTAGTTGATCAGCCGGCCCTTGAAGAAATCCGCGTTCGCTGCCGACTTTTCCGGCGCGTTCATCTCGAGATTGAACACCGCAGAGCTCGTGCCGGCGACGTCGCTCGCTGCGCAGAGAAACCACTGCCAGGCGACCGTGCGGCGCGCCGGATCGGTCGGCAGGAACTTGCCGGCCTTTTCGCAGGCGTAGAGGACGATCGCACCGGACTGCGCAAGCGTAAGCGGCTTGCCGCCCGGGCCGTCGTGGTCGACGATCACCGGGATCGCGCCCATCGGATTCAGCTTCTGGAACTCGGGCTTCGCCTGCTCGCCCTTGGTGATGTCCACCTTGTGCACCCGGTGCTCCAGCCCGGTTTCGGCGAGCGCCACGGCGGCGCGCAGTCCGTTCGCCGTGCCCCACATGTACAGATCGATCATCGCCTCTCCTTGTCGCCTGCAAAAAGGAAAGGCGGATGATACTTAATCGATCAGCTGGTAGGCCGGCAGCGTCAGGAATTCCACGTACTCGCCGGTAGTGAGCCGGTCGAAAAGCCTGGCGCCCTCCTCGTATTTGCCCGCCCTCCAGGCTTCTTCGCCGAGCGTGGTGCGAACTTTCGGCAGCTCTTCGGCAAGCAGCGTGCGAACGAGCTCCACGGTGACCTTGCGGCCGTCGTCGAGCCGGCCTTTCTCGCTGCGGATCCATTGCCAGATCTGCGAGCGGGAAATCTCGGCGGTCGCCGCGTCTTCCATCAGGTTGAAGACCGGCACGCAGCCGTTGCCGGCGAGCCACGCACCGAGGTACTGGATGCCGACCGAGATGTTGTTGCGCAAGCCGCCTTCGGTGATCGGCGTCGAGGGCCGGAAATCGAGCAGGTCCTTCGCGCTGCACGCAACGTCGGGGCGCTGCCGGTCGTATTGGTTCGGCTGCGGCATGTGCTCGTCGAAGACCTGCTTCGCGATCGGCACCAGCCCCGGGTGCGCAACCCACGTGCCGTCGCAGCCATCGGTGACTTCGCGCAGCTTGTCCTGGCGCACTTTCTCGAGCGCCGCTTCGTTCGCCTTCGGATCGTTCTTGATCGGGATCTGCGCTGCCATGCCGCCCATCGCCGGCGCCCCGCGGCGATGGCACGTCTTCACGAGCAACAGCGCATAGGCGCGCATGAACGGCGCCGTCATCGTGACCTGTGCGCGATCGGCAAGGCAGAAATCGCGGTTGGAGCGGAATTTCTTGATGCACGAAAAGATGTAGTCCCAGCGGCCGATGTTGAGCCCCGCCGAATGCTCCTTCAGCTCCCACAGGAATTCGTCCATCTCGAACGCCGCCACGACCGTCTCGATCAGGCAGGTCGCACGGATCGAGCCGCGCGGGATGCCGAGTGAGTCCTGTGCGCGATTGAAGATGTCGTTCCACAGCCGCGCCTCGAGGTGTGACTCCATCTTCGGCAGGTAGAAGTACGGCCCCGATCCGCGCGCCAGCAGTTCCTTCGCGTTGTGAAAGAAGTACAGCGCGAAGTCGAAGATGCCGCCGGCGACCGGCTTGCCATCGACCAGCACGTGCTTCTCCTCGAGGTGCCAGCCGCGCGGGCGCGGGATCAGCACGGCGACGTTCTCAGCCAGGCGATAGGTCTTCGAGCCCTGCTCGAACGTGATCGAGCGGCGCACCGCATCGCGCAGGTTGCGCTGGCCGTCGATCATGTTGTGCCATGTCGGGCAATTGGCGTCTTCGAAATCCGCCATGAAGGTGGAGGCGCCGGAGTTCAGCGCATTGATGACCATCTTGCGATCGGTCGGGCCGGTGATCTCGACCCGCCGGTCGAGCAGGTCGTGCGGCTGCGACGCGACCCTCCAGTCCGATTCACGCACGTGCCGCGTCTCGGGCAGGAAATCGGGCAGCGCGCCGGCATCGAACTCTCGTTGCCGCTCGGCACGGCGAGCCAGCAACTGCTGGCGCCGAGTCTCGAATTCCCGATGCAGCATTGCGACGAAGGACAGCGCGTCCGGCGTCAGGATTTCGGAGAACGGCTGGGAAACGGGAGCTTCTACCCGCACGCCGGCAGGCGGCAGCGGTGCGCGAAGGGACGAGGTCATGGCAACTCCTTATTGCGCCGCAAAATATGCCGAGTATCGGAGATTTTGCGGGCACGCGACACCGCGCGCCGTGACCTTGCCGAGGTCCAGAAATACTATTTCAAAACAAAGATCTATCCAGCATACGGGGTGACCGCGTCAGACCCCTTTCACATTGCGGAACGATGTTGCGTGCGCTTTTGCATTGGCCTCGCGGTTGCGTGCGAGCCAGCTGTCGACGAGCGACACGGTCTCGTCCACGACTGGCGAGCGCATGCCTTTTCGCGCGGCCAGGCTCTGCACCAGGAAATCGACCCGCTCGATCGCGATGGCACCGCCCGCGAGCGCACGCGCGGCAGATGCGGGCTTCGCCAGCCCGCGTGCAGCGGCGGCGTACTTCTCGAACGGCACCAGGTCCTCTGCCGTTGCCCCCAGCGATTTGCAGAGCGTCGCCACCCAGTTGTAGACGGCGCGCGAAGTCTCCAAGTCTGAATGCACCGCATCGCGGATCGAACGCATCGAATCGCGCTGGACGCAGCGGTAGTTTCCGGCGAGCAGCATGCTCCATTTCGCCAGCGGCACGAAGATCGAGTCGTGCACCTTGAGCTTCACCGGCAGCTCGATCTTGCCGCCGCCAGGCAACGCGAAGCGGGTCGCCTCGATGTCGGCCTGCATCCGGCGCAGGATTGCGGTGTGCTCCTCGGAGGCAAACCGCGCGGCCTTGAAATTCGTCGGCAGGCTCACCTGCAGCACGTTCACTTTTTCTTCCGGCGGACGAAACGCCTGCGGATCGGGACTGCACAGAGTCAGCAGCGCCGGATCGAAATTGCGCCACACGCTCGCGTCGCTATAGCAGTGCTCGAGCCCTTCAGCCGCGACACCCGGAATGCGATGCAGGTACGGCAGCGGCGGCATGTTCATGATCGACATGCACGGCACGCGGCGCCTTGCAACCGCGTCGAGCAACTCGCGGACGCCCGGCGAGCCATACTGCGGCTCCTGCATCGCCAGCGCAACCAGGTCGTACTCGGAAGGATCTACCTCGCTCGTCAGCGCGGCGGAAAGCTTCCCCGGCCCGGCACGTGAATCGATTTCGATCGGTGCATCCCTGCCTTTGACCGGGATCCGCACGCGGGCACCTTCGCGGTTGATCAGATCGGCCTCGGACGGAAGGCACACGAGCGTTGCATCGTGCCCGGCCAGGACGAGCTTGGCTGCGAGCAGCGAGCCGTACGAGGCACCGAAAACCAGCGTCCTGTAACGAATAGCAGCCATGGCTTCCATACGACCTCCTTCGGCTGCCACTTTACTCTGCTTCGGCGTCTCCTTCGATGCCGAGCTCCTGGATCTTGCGCGTGATGGTGTTGCGACCCATGCCGAGGAGCCCGGCGGCTTCGATGCGGCGGCCCCCGGTGCGCGCCAGGGCCCGCGTGATGAGCGAGCGCTCGAATTGGCGCGAAAGCTCGGGGAGGATCCCGGTCTGGCCGCGGCCCAGGCGCAGTTCCACCTCGCGCTCGAGCGCGACGGTCCAGTCGGTGGGTGCGGCACTGTTTTCGCCGCGCAGCTCGGCCGGCAGGTCGCCGATGCCGATGACCTGGCCGGGGGCCATGACATTGAGCCAATGGCAGAGATTTTCGAGCTGCCGCACGTTGCCGGGAAAGTCCAGCCGCGACAGGTGCGCGATGACGTCCTCCGACAGCCGCTTCGGCTCGATTCCCAGTTCGCGCGCGCTCCGCGAGATGAAATGGCGGGCGAGGAGCGGCACGTCCTCGCGCCGCTCGCGCAGTGCAGGCATCCGCACCCGGATGACGTTCAGCCGGTGGTAGAGGTCTTCGCGAAACGCGCCGTCGCGCACGCGCTGCTCGAGGTCCTGGTGGGTGGCCGCGATCACGCGAACGTTGGCGCGCAACTGCTCGTGCCCGCCGACGCGATAGAACGTGCCATCGGAGAGCACGCGTAGCAGACGCGTCTGCAGCTCCGCCGGCATGTCGCCGATCTCGTCCAGAAACAGCGTGCCGCCCTCGGCCTGCTCGAAGCGGCCGCGCCGTTGCTGCTGCGCGCCGGTGAATGCCCCGCGCTCGTGGCCGAAGAGCTCCGACTCGAGCAGGTCCTTCGGCATCGCCGCGGTGTTGATGGCGACGAACGGCCGCGTCGCGCGTGCGCTGTGGCGATGCAGCGCTCGCGCCACAAGCTCTTTCCCGGTGCCCGATTCGCCGGTGATCAGCACGGTGGCCGACGATTGCGACAACCTGCCGATCGCGCGAAAGACTTCCTGCATCGCCTGCGCCTGGCCGAGGATCTCGGGAACCTCGCTGGCCGCTTCCTGTTCGGCTGCCGCGTGCTCGCTTTCGTCGAGCGCGCGCCGGATCAACTCCACCGCCTGATCGACGTCGAATGGCTTCGGCAGGTACTCGTAGGCACCGCCTTGGAACGCCGAAACTGCCGAATCGAGATCGGAGTACGCAGTCATCACGATCACCGGCACGCCCGGATGGCGTTCCTTCACCCGCTGCAGCAGCTCGATCCCGGAAGGCCCGGGCATGCGGATGTCGGAGACGAGCACTTGCGGCGGCCCGGCGGCGAGCGCATCGAGCGCTTCCTGCGCCGAGCCAAACGAGTGATACGCGATTCCCTCGCGGCTGAGCGCTTTTTCGAACACCCAGCGGATCGAACGGTCGTCGTCCACGATCCACACCGGATTGCTCGTCGTCATTTCCATCCCAAAGTGGTTCAGCTAAGAGGTAACAGGACCGTGAACACGGTGCGGCCCGGCCGACTGTCGCACTCGATCACCCCATGGTGGTGCGCGATCAACGTTTGGGCGAGCGAAAGTCCCAGCCCCGTCCCGCCTTCGCGCCCAGACACAAGCGGGCTGAAGATCCGCTCCCGGATTTCGTCCGGGATGCCCGGCCCGTCGTCGATCATCTGCAATTCTAGTGCCAGCTTGCAGCGTTGCCGGAGGATGGTCACCTGGCGCGCGGCGCGCGAGCGAAAGAGAATCGTTCCCCTGCGCCAGGGCCGGTTGGCTTCCGAAGTGAGCGCCTGCGCGGCGTTGCGGGCAATGTTGAGCAGCGCCTGGATGAGCTGCTCGCGGTCGCCATGGACATCGGGCACGCTCGGGTCATAGTTGCAGAGAATCGAAACGCCCTGGCCGAACTCGGCAAGAACGAGCGTGCGCACTCGCTCGAGCACTTCATGGATGTTGAGCGGCATCGGCGCAAAAGCGCGTTGCGGCGTCAGCAGCCGATCGAGCAGTTGCTGCAGCCGGTCGGCTTCCTGGATGATCACCTGCGTGTACTCGATCAGCTCGGAGCGATCCAGCTCACGCTCCAGAAGCTGCGCCGAGCCGCGCAGGCCCCCGAGAGGGTTCTTGATCTCGTGCGCCAGGTTGCGGATGAGCTCGCGCGTCGCAGCCTGCTGATCCATCCGGCGTTCCGCACGCTCCAGGCGAAGCTGCTGGCCGATCGGCCTCAGCTCGACCAGCATCCGGGCATTCGGGTCCTCGATGCGGGCAAAGACGCATGAAAGCGGAAGCGGGTCGTGGCCGGAGCGCTCGAACGTTCCATCCTGGGTGGTGTAGTCCCAGCGCGCCTCGAGCGCATCGTGGAGCGCCTTTTCGATCTCATGTTCGTTGGCGAAGAGGCCCGGCAGGCGCCGGCCCAGCAGCGATTTGGCGCCGGTCTCGAGCAGATTCTCGGCAGCGGGATTGGCGTAGCGCACCTCCAGCTGCTCATCGAGCAGCAGCACTGCGGTGGCGAGAAGCTCCAGCCCTGCGTACGGACCCGCCATGCGATGGCCGGCGCCCTAGCGGTGCAGGTTGACGAGTTCCCGCTTCAAGGCGTCGATGTTCTTGGTGTGCACCTCGACTGCATCCTTGAACGGCTGCAGTCGCTCGAGCACCCGGGCGTAATTGCGCTCATCGCCGGTGCGCACGGACTCCTGCTCGGCGAGCTTGCGCCTGGCATCGGCGAGCATGCTCTCTTCCTGCGCAAGCTCGCGCTCGAGCGTCGCTCGCTGCTTGTCGCGGGCAGAAAGCCGGTCGTTGACCGATTCCTTGGGGAAATTCTGCGGCGAGGGCGACTTGGCCGGAGCTCTCTGTGCCGGCACCACGGTCACGCGCTGCTGCTGCACCACGCGGCATTCCTTGCCGGCGGTGTCGGCCTGCTGGTTGGTGAGGATCGTCCGGCCGTCCTTGTCCTTGCAATTCCACAGCGTCTCGACGCCGGCCTGGCTTTGCGACGCTTGCGCATGCACCTGGCCAATCGCTGCCACGGCAAGCACGGCGAGGCGCAACACGACGGACAGCGGCCGCAGGATCGGTCCCATGTAGGCAAGTCTATAAGAAAAAGGGCGGGTTTCCCCGCCCCTCCCCTAACGCGCCAGCCGGTATTGCCGTCTACGCGCTGTAATACATTTCGAACTCCACCGGGTGGGTGGTCATGCGGAAACGCGTCAGCTCATCCTGCTTGAGGCCGATGTAGGCGTCGATCACGTCGTCGTCGAACACGCCGCCCTTGGTGAGGAAGGCGCGGTTCTCGTCGAGGTGCGAGAGCGCCTCTTCGAGCGACGCGCAGACGTGCGGCACGTTCTTCGCCTCTTCCGGCGGCAGGTGATACATGTCCTTGTCGACCGGATCGCCGGGATGGATCTTGTTCTGCACGCCATCCAGCCCCGCCATCAGCATGGCCGCGAAGGCCAGATACGAGTTTGCCGTCGGATCCGGAAAGCGCACCTCGACGCGGCGCGCCTTCGGGCTCGAGACGTAGGGAATCCGGCAGGCCGCCGAGCGGTTCTTCGCCGAGTAGGCGAGGTTGATCGGCGCTTCGAAGCCCGGCACCAGCCGCTTGTAGGAATTGGTGCCGGGATTGGTGATCGCGTTGAGCGCTTTCGCGTGCTTGATGATGCCGCCGATGTAGTAGAGCGCGAACTCGGAAAGACCGGCGTACAGGTTGCCGGCAAAGAGGTTGTTCGCTCCCTTCCAGATCGACTGATGGCAATGCATGCCCGAGCCGTTGTCGCCGACGATTGGCTTGGGCATGAAGGTCGCCGTCTTGCCGTAGGAATTGGCGACGTTCCACACCGTGTATTTCAGGATCTGCATCCAGTCGGCGCGCTGCACGAGCGGCGCAAAGCGCGAGCCGATCTCGTTCTGGCCCATTGCGCCGACCTCGTGGTGATGCACCTCGATGTCGAGACCCTGCTGCTCCATCGCAAGGCACATGGCGTTGCGGATGTCCTGCTGCGTGTCGACGGGCGGCACCGGGAAGTACCCGCCCTTCACCGGCGCGCGATGTCCCATGTTGCCGGATTCATAGTCGATGCCCGAGGACCAGGGCGCTTCTTCGGACTTGATCTTCACGAAGCAGCCGGACATGTCGACGTTCCAGGTGACGCCGTCGAAGATGAAGAACTCGGGCTCGGGACCAAAGTACGCCACGTCGCCCAGGCCGGTCGACTTGAGGTAGGCCTCCGCGCGCTTGGCAATTCCGCGCGGACAGCGGTTATACGGCTTGCCGTCGGCCGGCTCGATCACGTCGCACGTGAGGTTCAGCACGGCCTCGTCGGTGAACGGATCCATGCGCGCGGTGCGCGCATCGGGCATCAACAGCATGTCGGAAGCCTGGATTCCCTTCCAGCCGGCAATCGAAGAGCCGTCGAACGCGTGCCCGACCTCGAACTTTTCCTTGGTGAAATGCTTTACCGGCACCGACACGTGCTGCTCTTTGCCGCGCGTGTCCGTGAAGCGGAAATCAACGAACTTGGCCTCCTTGTCCTTGGCCATCTTCAAGACAT
>DASUMM010000329.1:0-8467 GCA_036277655.1 Burkholderiales bacterium
GCCGGAATCCGCTTCGATCTGGACGACTTCGCGCGCGTTGCGAAGCGCACGCCGCTCATCGCCGACCTGCAGCCGGGCGGCAGATTTCTCGCCCGAGACCTGCATGCTGCCGGCGGTGTGTACACAGTGCTGAAGGAACTGCTGCGGCGAGGCGTGCTGCATGGCGACTGCCTGACGCTCTTCGGCACGACGCTCGAAGAGGAACTGAGGAGATCGGGCGGTGCCGACGATCGCGTGGTGCGCAAAGACCCGCTGCTCGCCACCGGCGGACTGGTGGTGCTGAAGGGAAATCTCGCTCCGGATGGCGCACTGATCAAAGTGGCGGGCCTCAAATCGCTCGTCTTCGAGGGCCCCGCCCGCGTGTTCGATTCGGAGGAAGCCTGCGTGGAGGTCGTGCGGCGGCGCGCATTTTCAGCCGGCGACGTCCTGGTGATCCGCCACGAAGGCCCGAAAGGCGGGCCCGGCATGCGCGAGATGCTCGGCGTGACGGCGCTTCTGTATGGGCAGGGGATGGGCGAAAAAGTGGCGCTCGTCACCGACGGCCGCTTCTCCGGCGCGACGCGCGGCATGATGATCGGCTATGTGTCGCCGGAAGCCGTCGCCGGAGGACCGATCGCCTGCGTGCGCAACGGCGATCGCATCCGCATCGACGCCCGCGCCGGCGCGATCTCGCTCGGCGTGCCCGCGCGCGAGCTGAAGGCTCGCGCGAAGCGCTTGCGCATGCCGCGGCGGCCGGCGCTCTCGGGCGTGCTGGAGAAATATGCGCTCGTCGTCGGCTCGGCGTTTCGCGGCGCGGTCACGCACCGCGGGCCGGCGCAACGAAATCGGCCGATGTCAAGACGGACCGCTTTGCGCAAAAAGAATTTTTCAGGATCGTGAAGCGTTTGCGCAACGCGCCGCAATTTTTTTGCGCGCGGTGAATTTTTTGCGCCAAAGCGATTGTCTTCGCGCAACCTTGTGGCTATGATGCAGCCACGTTTTTCGCGGCGTGCGGTTCGGCCTGCCACGTTGCGAAGGCGCGGAGGTGAAGGACGATTCCCGACATCCTCGGTCGGGAGGACAAGGGGAGAGCGCATGGCATCCGTGGTGACCAAGGCGGATCTGGTCGAGGCGGCGGCGAAAGCCGGCAACCTCACGAAGACCGCAGCGGGCGAAGCCGTGAACGCGATCTTCGATTCGATCGTGAACAGCGTTGCAAAAGGAAACCGCGTAACCGTGGTCGGCTTCGGCACGTTCCTGCCGCGCAAGCGAAAGGCGCGCTCGGGACGCAATCCGGCCAACGGCAAGGAGATCCGCATCACGGCCAAGACCGTGCCCGCCTTTTCGGCCGGGCAGGGATTCAAGGAAGCGGTGGCGGACCGGTAAGGCAGCAATCGCTCGCAAAAGAGAAAACTGGGGCCGCGAAGCCTCCCTTCGCGGCCCTTTTCTTTTGCGACCCTCCGTTCATCTCAGACTACGTCGCAGGAGGTTCACGCAACCCCGTGTCCCGGGAAGGCATTGCAAAGCACAATCCTAGTTGGCAGAATCCGGCGGGAATGAGACTTGCCTTGTGAATAACCCGCTCATCCTTTCGCTGGACAGCCATGGCGTGCCGCATCGGTGGATCAGTTGGCAGCAGGCCTGCTTCTACTATGCGAAGAACCTGGTTGCCTGGACGCTCGGCGACAAGACGTTCACGTTCTACGGCGGCATTTCGCGCCTGACCGGCTCGCGCTCGAGCATCACCGCGCATTCGATCATCGCGATCAAGGGCAAAGCGCATGCCGCCAAGGGCTTTCACCAGGTCCCGCCGCTCAACAACCGAGAGCTTTTCCGGCGCGATCGCCAGATGTGCGCCTACTGTGGCGACGAGCACACGTTCTTCCGGCTGACGCGCGACCACATCGTCCCGCTTTCGCGCGGCGGCCGCGACACCTGGATGAACGTGGTCACCGCGTGCCGGCATTGCAACGGCCAGAAGCGCAACCGGCTGCCGGAAGAATCGGGGATGGAGCTGCTGTATGCGCCGTACGTGCCGAACAAGGCGGAATTCCTGATCCTGACCAACCGCCGCATCCTGATCGACCAGATGGAGTTCCTCAAGCAGCACGTGGCGTCGCATTCGCGGCTGGTCCTCGCCCCTGCCTGATTTCTGGCGCTCCAGCGGCTACCATCTGCTGGAGCAGGACCCGGCCGGGCACCTGCGGATCACCGACGATTTCCTGAGGGCGTACTGGCTGCGGCCGGAGGTCCATCCGGTCGAGGAGTCCTGCGACGCCGAGCGGGCGTTGCACGCGGCGCTGATGGAGGATCCGCGCTGCGAGGTGACCGAGACGGACCTCGCGTCCATCGCGGACGAAGACGCGCGCGACAACTACCGCATGGTGCTGCGCTTTCGCGAGCGGCTGCTTTCCGCCGGCACGATCGAGGCGTGTTATGCCGCGATGTTCCGCCGCGAGCGCATCGACGTGCCGCCGCTCTTCCTCGATCAATTGGTGCACGTGATCCTGCGGGCGATCCTTGCCGAGCGCGGCGATGCGCTGGAAGCGCGCTGCGCCGAGCTTTTTTTCCGCGAGCAGAAAGCCACCCGGCGCGAAAGCCACCTGCTGCTGGCCGACCTCGAGACGATCCAGATGCATGCTTCCGGGTCGCGCTACGGCAGCCTCGGCCGGCTGATCGTCGAGGCCGAGGGCTCGCTTTCGCAGGTGAACCTGGATGTGCTCGACCGCGGCAACGCATCGCTCTACTGGGCGCGCGAATCGCGCCACGACACGGTGATCAGCCTTGGCTCGACGCCGACGGCGGAAGCGTTCGCGCGCGTGATCGAGGCATGGGTTGCGCACTTCCATGCGGTCGCGGTGTCGGTGAAGCCGCTGCGCGCCATCGAAGAGCGCCGCTGGGCGTGGCACATCGGGCTCGATGCGCAATCGACGTCGATCCTGAACGATCTGTGGAACGGCGAGGAGGTCGAGGCCGGGCGCATGCGCAGGATCGTCGCGCTTTTCCGCATGGACTTCGCCGATGCTTCGGTGGTCCGCGCCGACCTCGCCGGACGCCCGGCCTATCTGGCCCTGGCCGCGAACGACGACGACGTGGTGCGCATGAAGCCGCAGAACCTGCTCACCAATCTGCCGCTCGCCGCGCAATCGTGAAGCCGGATTACTGGGACCGGGCGAAGCGGGCATTGCGTCGCACCGACCCGGTGATGGCGGCGATCATTGCGCGCCACCCTCGCGTGCATCTCGTTCCGCGCGGCGATGCATTCCAGACGCTCGCCCGTGCGATCGTCGGCCAGCAGATCTCGGTCAAGGCCGCGCAATCGGTCTGGAATCGCGTTCTTGCGGCAGTGCCGGAAATTGCGCCGCAGGCACTGCTTGCGCTCGAGCGCCCCGCTTTGCGCGCCTGCGGGCTCTCGGATCGCAAAGTCGAATACATCACCGACCTTGCGCGCCGTTTCTCCGACGGCACGATGCATTCCGCGCGCTGGCCGGAAATGCCGGACGAGGAAGTGATCACGGAGCTGGTGCAGGTGCGCGGCATCGGCCGCTGGACTGCCGAGATGTTCCTGATCTTCAACCTGCTGCGGCCCGATGTGCTGCCGCTCGACGATCTCGGGCTGCAGCGCGCGGTGAGCCTCGCCTACCGCTCGGGACGCCCGATCCGGCCCGGCGGCATCCGGCGCATCGCGCGCGCCTGGCAGCCGTGGCGGTCGGTCGCCACCTGGTACCTCTGGCGCTCGCTCGACCCCGTCCCGGTGGAATATTGACTCCGGCGTAGAATCGCCCCGGAGCATGAAGACCACGTTCCTCGACTTCGAGCAGCCGATCGCCGAGCTCGAGAACCGCATCGAGGAACTGCGCTACGTCCAGGACGATTCCGCGCTCGACATCTCGGAAGAAATCGAGCGGCTGGCGAAGAAGAGCCAGGCGCTCACGAAGGAGATCTACGCCAGGCTGACGCCGTGGCAGGTGGCGCAGGTCGCACGCCATCCGCAGCGCCCCTACACGCTCGATTACCTGGAGATGATGTTCTCCGGTTTTCACGAGCTGCACGGCGACCGCGTATTTGCCGAGGACCCTTCGATCGTCGGCGGCCTCGCCCGCTTCGAGGGCGAGCCATGCGTGGTGATCGGGCACCAGAAGGGGCGCGATACCAAGGAAAAGATCGTGCGCAACTTCGGCATGCCGCGGCCCGAGGGTTATCGGAAGGCATTGCGCCTGATGACGCTGGCCGAGAAGTTCGGCCTGCCGATCTTCACCTTCGTCGACACGCCCGGTGCCTACCCCGGCATCGACGCCGAGGAGCGGGGGCAGTCCGAGGCGATCGGCAGGAACCTGCTCGAGATGGCACAGCTCAAGGTGCCGATCGTCGCCACGGTCATCGGCGAAGGCGGGTCGGGCGGCGCGCTCGCGATCGCGGTCGGCGACGTTGTGATGATGCTCCAGTACGCGACCTACTCGGTGATCTCGCCGGAAGGCTGCGCGTCGATCCTGTGGAAAAGCGCCGACAAGGCGCCGGAAGCGGCCGAGTCGCTCGGCATCACCGCCAGCCGGCTGAAGACGCTTGGCCTCATCGACCGCATCGTTCCCGAGCCGCTCGGCGGCGCCCACCGCGATCCGCAGAGCGCCGCCGCGGCGCTGAAGAAAGCGCTCGCCGACGCGCTGCACGAGCTGCAGCAGAAAAAGCCGAAGCAGCTCGTCGAAGAGCGCCTCGAGCGGCTGATGAGCTATGGCCGCTACAAGGAAGTCGCAGAGCGCTGAAAGCGCGCTGCGCGCGTTCCTTGCCGCACACGACCTGCGCGGCAAGCGGATCGCGGTCGGTCTTTCCGGCGGTGTCGATTCGGTGGCGCTGCTCGACCTGCTCCGCAAGCTCGCGCCCGAATGCGGCTTTCGCCTGAGCGCGATCCACGTGCACCACGGCCTCAGTCGGAATGCCGACGCATGGTCTCGCTTCTGCCGCAAGATCTGCCGCCGCTGGAAAGTGCCGCTGACCGTCCGCCGCGTTCGCGTGGCGCGCGGCGGCAAGGGATTGGAGGCGGCCGCGCGCACTGCGCGTCATGCGTGCTACCGGGCGCTTGGCGTCGACGTCATTGCGCTTGCGCACCATCTGGACGATCAGGCGGAGACGGTGCTGATGAACCTGCTGCGCGGGGCGGGCCTCGCGGGCGCCGGCGGCATGCGAGCCTCGGGCACGCTGGGCGACAAGATGCTGCTGCGGCCGCTGCTCGAGGTGCCGCGCGAGCGGATCGTCGAGCACTGCGTCGCGCACCGCATCGAATGGATCGAGGACGAATCGAACCTCGATGAGGCGCTGACGCGCAATTTCGTGCGACGCAGCGTCGCACCGCTCCTTGCCCGGCGCTACCCGCGCTGGCGCGAAAGCCTTGCTCGCGCAGCGCGCCACTTTGCCGCTGCGGACGCCGACGGCAATCGGTTGTTGCGGCAGTTCCTGCGGGAACGGGGGCTCGGTGCGCCAAGCGAAAAGAAGCTCGCCGAAATGCTGCGACAGCTCAGCCAGGCAAGGCGCGACGGCAATGTGCGCATCGGTCACGACGGCGCCGAGCTGCGCGTCTATCGCGACACGGTCGTCGTCCGGCGCGCAGAGAAGCATTCTGCATTCCGTCCGGTAATCTGGTCCGGAGAGCGAAGCCTGGCGCTGCCGGCGCTTGGCGGCACGCTGCATTTTCGCCGCACGCGCGGCGCGGGGATCGACGAAGCGAGGCTGCGCGCCGCCGACGTGAGGGTGCGGCTGCGTTCGGGCGGCGAGCGGTTGCAGCCGGATTCGCGTCGCCCCCGGCGGACGTTGAAGAACCTTTTCCAGGAGGCGGGCGTGCCGCCGTGGGAGCGCGAGCGCATGCCGCTCGTATTCAGTGGACCGGAACTCGTCTGGGTGCCCGCGCTCGGAATCGACGCGCGCTATCGCGCCCAGCGCGGCGCGCGCGCCATCGAGCTGCGCTGGGAAAAGGCCCAGTCAGCCCCTAAGCCTTTGTTTTTACGTAAAGAGCGCCGTCGCAATGCTATACTCCCGGGCTATTCGAAAACCACCCGGAAAACACTGAAATGGCGCTCGAGCGCACGCTCTCCATCCTCAAGCCGGATGCCGTCAGGAAGAACGCGATCGGCCAGATCCTCGCCCGCTTCGAAGCCGCCGGGCTGAAAATCATCGCCGCGCGCATGAAGCATCTGTCGCGCGCAGAAGCCGAGGGCTTCTATGCAGTGCACCGCGAGCGCCCGTTCTTCAACGACCTCGTCGAATTCATGTGCTCCGGCCCGGTGTTCGTCCAGGTGCTCGAAGGCGACAACGCGATCGCACGCAATCGCGAGTTGATGGGCGCGACCGATCCGAAGAAAGCGGCGAAGGGAACCATCCGGGCCGACTTTGCCGCCAGCATCGATGCCAACGCGGTGCATGGCTCGGACGCGCCGGAGACGGCTCGCTTCGAGATCGCGTACTTCTTCGCTGCTTCGGAGATCCATTCGCGGTGAAGACCAACCTTCTCGGTTGCGATCGCGCGGCGCTCGAGCGCTGGTTCGCGTCGATCGGCGAGAAGCCTTTTCGCGCGCGCCAGGTGCTGCACTGGATCCACCAGCGCGGCGCGCAGGATTTCGAAGCCATGACGGACATCGGCAAAGGCCTGCGCGCGCGCCTGGTCGAGACGGCAGAAATCCAGGCGCCGGCAATCCTCGGCGACCGCACCAGCGCGGATGGCACGCGCAAGTGGCTGCTCGAAGTGGACGGCGCCAACGCGGTCGACGCCGTTTTCATCCCCGAGACGGGGCGCGGCACGCTGTGCGTCTCGAGCCAGGCCGGCTGCACGCTCGATTGCGCTTTCTGCTCCACCGGCAAGCAGGGCTTCAACCGCAACCTCACGACCGCCGAGATCGTCGCGCAGGTCTGGATCGCCAACCGGCTGCTTGGCCGGCGGCAGGGAGCCGATCGCCCGATCACCAACGTGGTGCTGATGGGAATGGGCGAGCCGATGCTGAACCTCGACGCCGTGGTTCCGGCATTGCGGCTGCTGCTCGACGATGACGCCTACGGCCTTTCGCGCCGGCGCGTCACCGTGTCGACCTCCGGGGTGGTTCCCGGGATGGATCGCCTCGCCGAGGAATGCCCGGTCGCGCTCGCTGTGTCGCTGCACGCGCCGAACGACGAGCTGCGCGAGCGCATCGTGCCGATCAACCGCAAGTACCCGCTGCGCGAGCTGTTTGCCGCATGCAATCGCTATCTCGAGCGCGCGCCGCGCGACCTCATCACGTTCGAGTACGTGATGCTTGCCGGGGTGAACGACGAACCTGCGCATGCCCGGGCGCTGCTTTCCATCGCCGCCCGGGTGCGTTGCAAGTTCAACCTGATTCCCTTCAATCCGTTTCCCGCATCGGGCTTCGAGCGCTCTTCGCCAGAGACGATCCGGCGCTTTGCGGAGATCCTGCAACGCGGCGGGCTGACCGTCACCACCCGCAAAACGCGCGGCGAGGCGATCGATGCAGCGTGCGGCCAGCTCGCAGGACAGGTTTCCGACCGGACCCGGCGAAGCGGCCTGCGCCGTGCCGCCGTGCCGCTGCGCCAGGTGAGCGCGTGAAGCGCATCGCGCTCGCATTCGCGCTGGTGCTTTGCGGTTGCGCGACGCCGCCGCCGGAACCGACGATGGACACCGGCACCATCAAGAACGAGACGGGCGAGCCGCGCAACCGGGCGCGCATCCATACGGAGCTTGCATCGCTTTACTTCGAGAAGGGCAACATGGGGGTGGCGCTGGAAGAGCTGCGCATCGCGACGAACGCCGATCCTAGCTATGCCCTTGCGCACGGAATGTTCGGGCTGGTCTACATGGAGCTGCGCGAGAACAAGCTTGCCGAGACGAGCTTCCAGCGCGGCCTGTCGCTTGCGCCGCTGGATCCGGACATCAATCACAACTACGGCTGGTTCCTTTGCCAGACCGGGCGCGAGACCGAATCGATCAAGTTCTTCCTGCAAGCCATCCGCAACCCGCTCTATGCGACGCCGTCGCGCTCGTTCGCCGCCGCCGGCGTGTGCGCGCTGCGCAAGGACGAGATGAAGGACGCCGAGCAGTACTTCCAGCGCGCGCTCGCGATCGACGCCGACGACCCCGCTTCGCTGCTGCATCTGGGCCAGATCCGCTTCCGGCAGGGCCGCTATGAGGACGCGCGGCAGTTCGTCACGCGCTTCAACAAGCTCGTCGAGCCGACCTCGGAATCGCTGTGGCTGGCGCTGCGCGTCGAGCGCAAGCTCGGCGAGCGGGTCGCGGAAGCGACCTTCGCGGGGCAATTGCGGCGCCTGTATCCCGGCTCGCGCGAATACCAGCTGCTGCAGCGGGGCGAGTTCGACTGACGATGGATCCGCAAAGCGACCGCGCCGGGTCTTCGCGCGCGAGCGGCGAGGCGCTCGCCGACCGCCGACGCTCGCTCGGCTTGTCGATCGACGACCTGGCGACGAAGCTGAAATTCATGCCGCGCCAGATCGATGC
>DASUMM010000330.1:0-2916 GCA_036277655.1 Burkholderiales bacterium
TGGCGTCATCGAGCGGCTCGACGAATACATCCCAGGTCGCTGGCGCCTGCTCGGCGCGCTGGACTGCGGCGCGCGCCTCGGCGAGCAGCTGCGAAATCGCGGGCGCAACGTGCGCCGGCGCAATCTCGGCGTAGCGCGGCAGTCCGGAGAAGTCGAGCAGCGGGTTAGTCAAGCTCTTGCTCGCCGCAGGAGCGCAGCGCCGCGTTCACTGCGTTATGAATCAGCATCGCAACCGTCATCGGCCCGACGCCGCCCGGCACGGGCGTGATCGCGCCGGCCACTTCGCGCACCGGCTCGAAATCGACGTCGCCGACGAGTTTGCCGTCGTCCGTACGGTTGATTCCGACGTCGATCACGCAGGCGCCGGGCTTCACCATGTCTGCGGTCACCAGCCTGGCGCGACCAACTGCCGCCACGAGAATGTCGGCACGACGCGTAACCTCGGCGAGCTGCGCGGTGCGCGAGTGACAGATCGTGACGGTCGCGTCGCGTTGCAGCAGAAGGAGCGCCATCGGCTTGCCGACGATGCTCGAGCGACCAAGCACCACGGCGTTGCGGCCCGAAAGCGCAACGTCTTCGTGCTTCAGCATCTGCATGATGCCGGCCGGCGTGCAGGGCACGACGCCGCGCTCGCCTTCGACGAGCGCACCCAGGTTCGCAGGGTGAAAGCCGTCGACATCCTTTTCCGGCGCAACCGCATGCAGCACGCGCGCGGCATTGACGTGCTTCGGCAACGGCAGCTGCACGAGAATGCCGTGCACCTGCGGATCTTCATTCAGCGCACGAACTTCGCCGAGCAGCGCAGACTCCGAGACGTCACCCGGCAATTCGCGCAGCCGTGAATGCACTCCGGTGTCAGCGCAGGCGCGGATCTTGTTGCGTACATAGGCGCGGGACGCGGGATTGTCTCCGACGAGAATTACGCCGAGCCCTGGGCGGATGCCGCGCTGCGCAAGCCGTTCCACCGCGGGCTTCACGGCGGCGCGCACCTGTACGGCGAGCGCCTTGCCGTCGATCAGGCGTGCAGACATTCGGTGGTGGTTGCCGCAAGATTGCAGGAACGTCGAGTCTACCATCGCGCTTCTTGCGGATGGCCGTGCAGTCATTCTATAGTCCCGCGGCGCGCCAGCGCTTCGCTTCCCGGAGAACCTCCCCATGTCCGCCGTTCCGCAACAGCCAGCCGCCAACGACCCCGATCAGCTGGAAACCCGGGAGTGGCTGGACGCGCTCGAAGCCGTGCTCGAGCGCGAGGGCGGCGAGCGCGCGCATTTCCTCCTCGAGCGCCTGGTCGAAAAGGCGCGCATGTCCGGCGCCTATATCCCGTTCTCCGCGAATACCCCTTACATCAACACGATTCCTCCGCACATGGAGGCGCGCACGCCGGGAAACCTGGCGCACGAAGAGCGCATCCGCTCGTACTGCCGCTGGAACGCGCTGATCATGGTCGCGCGCGCGAACAAGAACGACGACGAGCTCGGCGGGCACATCGCGAGCTTCGCATCGGTCGGCACGCTGTTCGGCGTCGGGCAGCATCATTTCTGGAATGCACCGCACGCCGGCCACGGCGGCGACCTGGTGTACTTCCAGGGGCATTCGTCGCCCGGGATCTATGCGCGCGCGCTGCTCGAAGGGCGCATGAACGACGAGCAGCTGCACAACTTCCGCCGCGAAGTCGATGGCGAAGGCATCTCCTCGTATCCGCATCCGTGGCTCATGCCGGAGTACTGGCAGTTTCCGACGGTGTCGATGGGCCTGGGGCCGATCCAGGCGATCTACATGGCGCGCTTCCTCAAGTACCTGCACGCACGCGGCCTCGCGGACACGGCCAAGCGAAAGATCTGGGTGTTCTGCGGCGACGGCGAGATGGACGAGCCGGAATCGCTCGGTGCGATCGGCCTTGCGTCGCGCGAAAAGCTCGACAACCTGATCTTCATCGTCAACTGCAACCTGCAGCGCCTCGATGGCCCGGTGCGCGGCAACGGCAAGATCATCCAGGAGCTGGAGGGCGATTTCCGCGGCGCCGGCTGGAACGTGATCAAGGTGATCTGGGGCTCGTACTGGGATCCGCTGCTCGCGCATGACCGAGAAGGCATCCTCAAGCGCGTCATGGAGGAAACGGTCGACGGCGAATACCAGAACTTCAAGGCGAACGACGGCGCATTCGTGCGCAAGCATTTCTTCGGCAAGCACCCGAAGCTCGCCGAAATGGTTTCGCGCATGAGCGACGAGGACATCTGGCGCCTGAATCGTGGCGGGCACGATCCGCACAAGATTTACGCGGCGTATCACGCGGCGGTGAACCACAAGGGACAGCCGACGGTGATTCTCGCCAAGACGATCAAGGGCTATGGCCTCGGCAAGCAGGGCCAGGCGAAGAACCCGACCCATCAGCTTAAGAAGCTCGACCTCGATGCGATCCGGGAATTCCGCGACCGCTTCAACATCCCGGTGCCGGACGAAAAGCTCGAGGAGCTGCCGTTCTACGTTCCGCCGGCCGATGCGCCCGAGATGAAGTACCTGCACGAGCGCCGCAAGGCGCTTGGCGGCTACCTGCCGCAGCGCAGGCCGAAAGCCGACGCAACGCCGGCCGTGCCGCCGCTCTCGGCGTTCGAAGCGGTGCTGAAGGGCTCGGGCGAAGGCCGCGAGATCTCGACCACGATGGCGTTCGTGCGGACGCTCACCGCGCTCGTACGCGACAAGGAGCTCGGAAAGTACGTCGTGCCGATCGTGCCCGACGAGGCGCGTACCTTCGGCATGGAAGGCATGTTCCGCCAGCTCGGCATCTATTCTTCCGAAGGCCAGAAGTACACGCCGGTCGATCGCGACCAGGTCATGTATTACCGCGAGGACAAGGCCGGTCAGATCCTGGAGGAAGGAATCAACGAGGCCGGCTCGATGTCCTCGTGGATTGCGGCA
>DASUMM010000331.1:0-12166 GCA_036277655.1 Burkholderiales bacterium
GATCACCGGACATGAGTTTCCGCGCATCGGGCTGCACCGGGGCTCGAAGGATCGCAAGGATCGCTACTACGGGCCGTTTCCGCATGCGCACGCAGTGCGCGAAAGCATCCAGCTGCTGCAGCGGGTGTTTCGACTGCGCACCTGCGAGGACACGGTGTTCGCCAACCGCTCGCGCCCATGCCTGCTGCACCAGATCCAGCGCTGCACCGCTCCGTGCACGCGGCTCGTCTCCGCCGAGCAGTATGCGCAGGATGTGAAGAGCGCGGAGCTTTTCCTCGCCGGGCGCGAGGACGACGTGATCCAATTGCTGACCGACAAGATGAACGCCGCCTCGGCCGACCAGAGATACGAGGACGCGACGATCTATCGCGACCAGGTGCGGACGCTGTCCACGGTACGCACGCGCCAGTACGTCAAATCGAACCTCGGCGTCGATGCCGACGTCGTGGCGTGCGCGATCGACGGCGGCATCGCCTGCGTGAACCTCGTCATGATTCGCGGCGGACGGCACGTCGGCGACCGCAGCTTCTTTCCGCAGAACGCGCAAGCGGCAAGCGAGGGCGAGGTGCTGGCGGCGTTTCTCGAGCAGCACTACGTCGAGCAGCCGGCGCCGAAGATCGTCATCGCGTCGATCGAGGTCGAGTTCGAGCTGCCCAACGTCCAGGTGGTAGTCCCTTCGCACGGCGAGCGTCGCATGTGGGCCGACATGGCGCGCAAGAACGCGCTGCTTGCGCTCGAGCAGCGCGCACGCGACCGCACGCTGCACGAGGAGCGCATCATCGCGCTGCGCCAGGCGCTCGGCCTGCCCGAGTCGGCGCAGCGCATCGAATGCTTCGACGTGAGCCACACGATGGGCGAGGCGACGGTCGCCTCGTGCGTCGTGCACGACCGCAACGCGATGCAGAAATCGGAGTACCGGCGCTACAACATCCGCGACGTGACACCGGGCGACGATTACGGCGCGATGCGCCAGGTGTTCACGCGCCGCTACGAGAAAATCACGCGCGAAGGCGGGCAGGTGCCGGACCTGATCCTCGTCGATGGCGGCAAAGGGCAGGTGGGCGTCGCGCGTCTGGTGCTCGCCGATCTCGGGCTGAACGATGTGTGCGTGGTCGGCGTCGCCAAGGGCCCGCAGCGCCGTCCGGGCGCCGAGCAGCTCATTCTCGAATGGGGAACGCAGGCGCTGCAGCTTGCGCCGGACAACCCGGCGCTGCACCTGATCCAGCAGATCCGCGACGAAGCGCATCGTTTCGCGCTCGTCGGCCATCGCGCACGGCGCGGCAAGGCGCGCATCACTTCGTCGCTGCACGAGATTCCGGGCATCGGCGCGAAGCGCAGGCAGCGCCTGCTCGCGCATTTCGGCGGCTTGCGCGGCGTGGAGTCCGCTGCCGTCGACGAGCTTGCGCGAGTCACCGGCGTCAGCCGCTCGCTTGCCGAGCGGATCTACCGGCACCTGCACGATTGACGCAGCGATGACGGCGAGCATTCCCAACCTGATCACGTGGTCGCGGATCCTGCTGATTCCGCTCATCGTGGGCGTCTATTACCTGCCCGAGCACTGGCTTTCCTATCCGACGCAGAACGTCGTTGCCACTTCGATCTTCATCTTTGCCGCCGTCACCGACTGGCTGGACGGCTATCTCGCGCGCGTGCTGAACCAGATGTCGGCGTTCGGCGCGTTTCTCGATCCGGTTGCCGACAAGCTCGTGGTGGTGGCGGCGCTGATCGTCCTGCTCAAGCTCGGTCGCGTCGACATGGTCGTCGGGCTCATCATCATCGGCCGCGAGATCGCGATCTCGGCGCTGCGCGAGTGGATGGCGCGCGTCGGAAAATCCAAGAGCGTCGCGGTCGCCTTCGTCGGCAAGGTGAAGACCGTGGCGCAGATGGTCGCCATCCCGATGCTGCTCTACGACGGCGTGCTGTTCGGCGTCGTCGACTGCCAGTGGCTCGGCACGATCCTGATCAACATCGCCGCCGTCCTGACGGTGGTGTCAATGCTGTACTACATGCGCCAGGCGATGCCCCATGGCCGGGATGACCCGGTATAATCGCCCGGCCTCGCGGGAATAGCTCAGTTGGTAGAGCGCAACCTTGCCAAGGTTGAGGTCGCGAGTTCGAGACTCGTTTCCCGCTCCAGATTTGCGAGGGAAGGCGCACGAGAGCGCGCCTTCCCTCGTTTCGTTTGCCCGATGGCGGGATGGCAGAGTGGTCATGCAGCGGCCTGCAAAGCCGTGGACGCCGGTTCGATTCCGACTCCCGCCTCCAGAACCCCATTCGACGGGCCTCGGTGCTACGATGGGCTGTCCTCGCACTTGGCCCTCCCCATGAAACTGCCCAGGCTGTTCGCGCTCTTGTTTCTTGCCGGCTGCGCCCACGCGCAGAATCCGCACGACCCGCGTTATCCCTATGCAGCACCCCAACCGCAGGAGCAGGTGATCCGCCAGGGGGAAAGATCGACGATGAGCAGCACCCAGGGGGCGTGGCATGCGGCCAATTGCTACGCACAAGTGTTCACCGAGCGAGGCGGCGGCCGCCTGACTGCGAACGTCGTCCGCGATGGACCGGATGACCGCTGGATCGTCAATGTGACCGAGGCGGTGCAGGGCGGTGCGTACGCCGCGCTGATTCGTGTAGCGCCTGCGGCCTCCGGCTCGAACGCCGAAATGTTCACGACGCCGCTCACGCGTTTCGGAGGCAGGGAAGGATTCCGCCGCTCTTTAGCCGAGCGCTGTCGCTGAACCGACGCCCGGGTGGCGAAACTGGTAGACGCAGGGGACTTAAAATCCCCAGGCCGCAAGGCCATGACGGTTCGAGTCCGTCCCTGGGCACCATCGCAAAGGTGGCACCTGAGTTAAGGAAGCCTTGGACCTACCGGGTTGTGGTCGTCGATGCAGGGGCGCAATCCAAAGCGGCGCATGTCGAGTCGGGGCCGCCGCCTGACGATCCGGCAAGTGCAGCGGCGAGGATCGCGGCGGTAATCGCCACAGTCGCTGCCGTCATTCCGCCAAACGCCGCGCCGGTTGCGCCTGCGCCCCCCGCACCACCGGCTCCACCTGCACCGGCCGGAGTGGTGGCCGTGCTTTGCTGCGGAGCGCCGGCAGAAGGATTGATTGGCTGCTGGGCAACCGAAGAGTTGGCGAAGATGAGAAGACTTACAACAACGGCACTGAAGCGCTTCATGTCGTTTTCCCCCTCTCAAATGGAATTGTAGGCAGGCGCCTTTGCGGCCACATCCCCCATTCAGGGGAGCAGTCAGCGTGCGTGCTTCCTGCTGACGCCGGTCAAAGCAGTTCGTTGATCAGGTAGTACGTGTTGTCCTGCAGCTTGTGCCAGGCGCCGCGCCTGCGCCACCGCTCCAGCTCGATTTCCTCCGCCCGCCGGACGTACTTTTCGAAGATGGCGTCGAACTTCGCCGCCAGCTGCGGATCCAGTATTGCGAGGCTGATCTCGTCGTTCGTCTCGAACGAACGGTCGTCGAAGTTGCTCGAGCCCACCGCGCTCCAGACGCCGTCCACGGTCATGATCTTCTGGTGCAGCAGCGTGTGCGGATACTCGAACAGCCGCACGCCGCACTCGAGCAGCTTCTCGAAATTCCGGTGGCCGGCGTGCTGCACGATCGGATTGTCCGAGCCGCTGGTCGAAGGCATCAGCACGCGCACGTCGACGCCGCGCTCGACCGCCTTGCCGAACGCATCGATCGCGTCGGGCTCGGGGATGAAGTAGGGGTTCTGGATCCAGATCCTCTTGCGCGCGAGGCAGATGGCGGTGTGATGAAGGATCTTGACCGCGGGGGCCGACCTTTCGGGCTTTGCGAACACGGCATGGATCCGCACGTCGCCGGCGGACTGGAGCTCCGGGAATACGCCGTCCCCGACGAACAGCTCGCCGGTTTCGCCGGCCCAGTTTTCGCTGAACGCGCCCTGGATGCTGTGCACGATCGGCCCGCGCAGGCGCACGCTCACGTCCGCGAAGTGCATGCCGTCCTCGGCATTGCCCAGCCATTCGTCGACGACGCAGTGGCCGCCGACGAACGCTTCCCTGCCGTCGACGATCACCATCTTGCGGTGATCCCGGTCGTTCATCACGCCCAGGTTGCCGAGCGACAGCTTGTGGAACAGGTGCACCTTGCAGCCCGCGCCCCGAAGCTGCTCCAGCACCTCCTTGCCGATGTTCTTCGAGCCGTTGGCATCGAGCATCACGCGCACCTGCATTCCCGCGCGTGCCCGGTCGCATAGGGCTGCCGCCACGCGGCGGCCGAGCGTCCCATCCTTCCACAGGAACGTTTCAAAATGCACGGACTTCTGCGCCGCACGAACGCTTTGCAGCAGCGTGTCGAAGAACGCCCCGTTCTCCAGCACCTCGACGGAATTGCCTGCAACCGGGGTGCTCAGCGTGAGGCCCGAGAGCGAAGGCACCAGGCTCTCGATCGGCCGGTCGCATTCCAGATGCAGCCTCGGGTCCCGGTGACGCCGGATCGACCAGATCACGATCCCCAGCAAGAGGACCAGGCCGAACAGAAACCAGAGGGCGGGATGCATCGATCGAGCGCGAAATTGCGGGGCATTATCAGCGTCGCATTGGAAGCAGCCTTCGAGGGCAGGTCCGTGCCGCTTTGACCACAAGCTGCCTAGACAATGAATAAACAAAGCGATTCAAGTCCCTGATTCGCCAATATCTCGCGCGGGCGTGCTATTGTCGCGCTGGAACGCAGAACTTTTGAGAGGGGACTGCGTAATGAACGAGTATGGGTCGAAGTTCCGGCCCGGTGACCGCGTGCTTTTTGCCGGTCACGGGCTGGCTTGCAAACGCGTGGCCACGGTCCGGGCCGTCGGCAGGCACGGGCACACCATCGAATTCGACGAGCCGCTGAGCGGATCCGGTTCCACGTTGTACGTCGCTTTCGAGAGCGAACTGCAGCCGCTGCCCAGGCGCGGCGCGTCGTTCGATCCGGAGATGGCTCCGTTCGCGGTCGGCGATCGAGTCCTCTGGCAGACGATGTGGCTGCACGGCAAGCGAAGTGCCACCGTGCGCGTCGTCCACGGGCCGCGCACCTACATCCTGGATCTGGACAAGCCGTTGCCGGCCCCGCATGGCAGCACGCGTGCGGTGGCTTTCGACAACGAGCTGGAGGCGCTCGACGAATCGATCCGGCTCCTTGCCTGCCTGGATCCGGCGTTCGAGCGGTTCATGCAGCTGGTCATGACGCCGCAGGTCGAAAAGCGCACAGGCGGAGCGATCTAGGACATCGGATTGGCCGGAATCGCCGCATCCGGCGGCAGCGGGATGAATTCTGCACGGTCCCGATCGGGCAGCTTCATGCGGCCGGCGCGCCAATCGTCCTTCGCCTGGCGGATGCGCTCGCGTGAAGAAGAGACGAAATTCCATTCGATGAAGCGCTCGCCGACGGGTTCGCCGCCAAGCAGCATCACGGTGGCGGGGCCGATCGCCCGGATTCGCAGCTCGGCGCCCGGGGCGATCACCAGCATCTGCTCCGCCTCATGGCGGGTACCGTTCAGCTCGATCGTTCCTCGGGCAATGTAGACGGCGCGCTCGGGCTGCTCGATGGAAAGAGCCGTCTGCGCGCCTGCAGGAAAATCGCAATGCAGGTAGAAAAGCGGCGAATGTACCGGCACCGGTGATTTCTGCCCGATCGCTTCGCCTGCGATGAGTCGCACCTTCACCTGGTCCTGCACGAATTCCGGCAGCGCCTCGTGGTGCGAGAAGCCCGGCTCGTTCTCTTCGTACTCGCGCGGCAGCGCCACCCACGCCTGGATGCCGTCCATCCGGCCGCCCTCGCGGCGCGCGCGCTCGAAGCGCTCGGAATGGGTGATGCCGCGGCCGGCGATCATCCAGTTCACTTCCCCGGGGCGGATCGGCTGCTCGGAGCCGACGCTGTCGCGATGCATGATCTCGCCCTCGAACAGATACGTGAGGGTGGAGAGCCCGATGTGCGGATGCGGCCGCACGTCGACCGACTGCGGCAGGCCGGGCGGAAACTGCACCGGCCCCATGCGATCGAAGAAGATGAACGGGCCGACCATGCGACGGCTAGCGAACGGCAGCAGGCGGCCGACCTCGAAGCCGCCGAGATCGCGCCGGCGCTGGGGAATCACGAGATTGATGGCCATGCGGAAAGGGTGCTCGAGTCGAATCTAGAATGACTCCCGGATGCGGATTTCGTTCATCGTCCCGGCCTTCAACGAGGAAGTGATGCTCGGCGCAACGCTCGCGTCGCTGCTGAAGGCGGCGCGCTCGCTCGCCGTGCCCTTCGAACTGATCGTGGTGAACGATGCATCGACCGACGGGACCGTAAGCGTCGCGCGCGCGCATGATGCGCAGGTGCTCGACGTCTGCCTGCACCAGATCGGCGCCGTGCGCAACGCCGGCGCGCGCAAGGCGAGCGGAGACCTGCTCGTCTTCGTCGACGCCGATACGCTCGTAGCCGCGCCGACCCTGCAGCAGATGCTGCACGCGGTCGGCGAAGGGGCCGTCGGCGGAGGCGCCCGGGTTCGCCTCGATCTGCACGGAGTGTCTGGCGCCTGGCGAGCGCTCGCCGAGGCAAGCTGCTGGGGGCTTTACCGCCTGCGGTTCGCAGGCGGCTGCTTTGTCTTCGCGCGGCGCGATGCGTTCGAGGCAGTCGGCGGATTCGACGAGCGCTATTTCGCCAGCGAAGAGATCCACCTGCGCATCGCGCTCGGCAGGCGCGGGCGCTTCGCGATGCTCACCGCTCCGGTGCTGAGCTCAGGGCGGAAGTTGCGGCTTTTCTCTGCAGGGTACATCGCACGCCAGATGCTGCGCTTCGCGCTGCGAGGCTTCTCGATGGTGCGCCGTCGCGAGGGGCTCGAGCTCTGGTACGACGGCCGCCGCGAGGCAACCGACGTGCGGCCTCCGGCGGCGTGATGACCGGGCGGCCGATCCTCCGTAGCAGCGTCGCCGCGCTCTGCCTGCTGCTCGTCTGCTGCGGCGGCACGCTGATCCATCAGCGCCGTTCCGATTTCTCCGACATTCGCGTGCTCGAATCCGGCGCCTATCGCTATCTGCAGTTCGGTGCGAGCCGGGTCGTCGAGACGCTGATGGACTTGCGCGAGCCGCATCGCCTGCAGCACCCGTATTCGCGCGTCGCCATGCTCGGTTTCCTCTATGCACCGCAGACTCGGCGCTGCCTCCTGATCGGGCTTGGCGGCGGCGCGATGGTGCGCTTCATCAACCATCACTTCCCGCAGGTGCGGCTCGACGTGGTCGAGATCGATCCGGCGGTCGTGGCCGTGGCGCGCGAATTCTTCGGTACCGGCGAGGGCGCGCAAACCCGCATCGTGGTCGCGGACGGCTTCGAATACCTCGAGCGCTCGTCGCAAACCTACGACCTGATCCTGGTCGATGCGCATCTGGATCCCGACAAGCGCACCGACGCCTCGGGTCATCCGCTGACGCTGCAGAGCGAAGCGTTCTTCGCCAGCATCCAGCGCCGCCTGGAGCCGGGAGGCGTGGTGATGTTCAACTCGCTCGCTGGCGCGGAGAGCCGCCGCTATGTGGCAGGCATCCGGAGCGCTTTCGGCGCCGTGGACCTCTTCGAGCCGCCCGGGTCGGGCAACGTGATCGCCTTCGCTTCGCCGCGCACTCTGCCTGGCGAGCGCGAATTGCGCGAGCGGGCGGCGGCACTCGATCGGCGCGGCGACTTCGGCTTTTCCTTCGACCGGCTGCTCGAGAACCGCCGGCGGGCGCCCGAGCCGGCCGCCGCGCGAAACCGTGACCACGCTGGCCGGGCGCTCGTGGCACACTCGCAACATGCGCCTGCGTAAACCGTTCGGACCGGAGTCTCGTTTCGAGCAGGCGGCCCGGTGGCTTCATGAAGCGCACCTGCGGCGCGAGCCCTTCGCGCCGCTGCCGGATCCACTGGTTCCACAGTCGATCGAAGATGCCTACGCAGTGCAGGCCGGGTTCGTATCGTTGCGGCACGCCGACCGCGGCGCGGTTGCCGGCTACAAGGTGGCGATCACCAGCGAGACGATGCGCCGCATGACCGGCCTGAAGGATCCGGTTGCTGGCGACATGCTCGAGAAGACGCTCCATCGCGGCCCCGCCAAGGTGCGCGCCGCCGACTTCGTGCGGCTGATCGTCGAGTTCGAGGTTGCCGTGGAGATCGCGCAGGATCTGCCGGCCGTCGACGCGCCGTACACGCGCGAGTCGGTGGCGAAATCGGTTGGCGCGGTGATGCCGGCGCTCGAGCTGGCGGACGACCGCAATGCGGACTATTCGCTGCTCGCCTCGCATCCGCTGATGCTGATTGCGGACAACGCATGGAACGAGGGTGCGGTGCTCGGCGAGCCGGTGCAGGACTGGCAGCAGCTCGACCTGGCGGCGCTCGTCGGCGTCGCCACGCTCGACGGCAAGCGTGTCGGCGAAGGGCGGGGCGCGCACGTGATGGGCCACCCGTTCGAGTCGCTCGCGTGGCTCGCGAACAATCTCGCCAGCCGCGGCCTCGGCCTGTGGCGCAGCGATGTGGTGATCACCGGCAGCATGGTGGCGTCGGTGTTTCCGCAGCCGGGACAGACGGTCCGCTTCGACGCCGGGCCGCTCGGGTCGGTCGTGCTGCAAGTCGATTAGAATTCTTTCCATACGAAGCCAGGGGAGGCTCTTCATGCGCTGGACTGCTCTGCTGATCGCAAGCGCGCTCGTGCCGACTGCTTGGGCGAGCGACGTCGGCCAGGTCAAGGTTTCCAAGGGCACCGTTCATGTCGAGCGGGAAGGCGCACGCTTGCCGGGGAACGTCGGGATGCCGATCCGTCAGTCCGATACGCTCGTCACCGGAGCGGACGGGTCGCTCGGCGTCACGTTCGCCGACAACAGCCTCCTTTCCATCGGGCCGAACAGCGTGCTCTCGGTCGACAAGTTCTCGTTCAACCCCGGCACTCATGAAGGCTCGTTCGACACCTCGCTGAAGCGCGGCACGCTCGCCGTGGTTTCCGGCAAGATGGTGAAGCAGTCGCCGGATGCGATGCGCGTGCGCACTCCCGCCTCGATCCTCGGCGTGCGCGGCACCGAGTTCCTCGTCAAGATCGAAGAGCCAGGAAAGTAGCCGCATGTCGGCGCGGCTTGCCGGTGCGCTGGCGCTCGCGCTGTTCGCGAGCGCGTGCGCCGGACCTGCGCTAAGGGAGGAAACCGTCGTGCTGCTGCCGGGCCCGGACGGGCGCGTCGGCCAGCTGGTGGTCCAGCGTGAAAATTCCCGCCAGGTGCTCGACCAGCCGTACGCAGCGAACGTGGTGCGCAGCGACGGGCGCCTCGAGGGCGCGCGGGTTTCCGAGCAGCAGGTCTCGCAGAGCTTCGGCACGACGCTCGCGGCACTGCCTGCGCGGGCGACCACGTTCCTGCTTTACTTTCTCACCGGCAAGGATGAGCTGACGGCGGAATCGACGGCCGACCTGGAAAAGATCCTCGCCGACATGAAGAGCCGGCCGGTGCCCGACATCGCCGTCACCGGGCACACCGACACCGTCGGCAACACCGAATCGAACGACCGGCTGTCGATGCAACGTGCCGAGCGCGTGAAGCAATTCCTGACCGGCATCGGCATTCCGTCCGACCGCATCGTCACCGCCGGGCGCGGCGAGCGCGAACTGCTGGTGCCTACCGCCGACAACACCGACGAGCCGCGCAACCGCCGCGTCGAGATCAACGTCCGCTAGGGCGCTCCCGTCCAGCGCAGGCAAAGCAACGTCAGGTCGTCCGACTGCTCGGTGTCGCCGACGAATTTGCGCACATCGTCCCGTAGCGCCGAGACAATTGCCGCCGGCGCCGCTTCCGCGCGCTGCGCGGCGAGCAGCTCGACCAGCCGCTCTGCGCCGTAGAGCTCGGCGCGCTCGTTCATCGCCTCGGTCACGCCGTCGCTGACGACGCAGAGCCATTCCCCAGGCTGCAGCGCGCGGCGCACGGTCGTGTACGCGAATCCCGGCAGGATGCAAAGCGGCGGCTCGCCGGAAGGATCCAGACGCGCGATGGCGCCATCGGCGGCGCGCAGGAACGCCGGCTCGTGGCCTGCGTTGGCGAGCAGCAGCTCGCCCGAATCGGCGTCGAGAATCCCGGCGCACACCGTGATGAAAAGGCTCTCGGGGTTGTCGCGCGAAATCTCGGCATTGGCGCGCGAGAGAATTTTGCCCGGGTCGGCCTCGCCACGCAGCGCGGTGCTTTGCAGCAGCGACTTGGAAAGCGCCATGAAGAGGCTTGCCGGCAGGCCCTTGCCCGACACGTCGGCGACGGCGAAGAAGCACCGCCGGTCATCGAGCAGGAAGCAGTCGTAGAAGTCGCCGCCCACGGTGCGCGCCGGCTCGACGCGCGCGTCGATGCGAAAGCGCGCCTCCTTGGCGAATGCGGTGCGCGGATTGGGCAGCATTCCGGACTGGATGCGCTGCGCCACTTCCATCTCGGCAGCCGCTTTCGCCTGCGCCGCGCGAAGCAGCTGGCGCTGGCGCTGCGTCTCGGTGAGCGTCGCCGCCAGCATCGCGCCGAAGACGAGCGTTGCGCCGAGCGCCGGGGTCGCGACGTCGAGGAGCCATCCGGTCCGGAACGCAAAGATGCCTGCCGCGGCGAGACCGGCGAGCAGGGCGGCGAGGAGCAGCGTCGATGCCCAGGCCCGCAGGCGCGGCACGAAGAACAGAAGCAGCAGTCCCGCAATCACCAGCAGTCCTGATTCGAGCCATCGGGCGCTCGCGGGGCGCAGCAAAAACCGCTCCTCGAAGATCTGCTCGAGGATCTGCGCGTGCACCTCGACGCCCGGAAGCGGATCGCCGAGCGGCGACATCTTCCATTCGATCAGCCCCAGGCCGCTCACGCCGACGAGTACCAGCGAGTCCTTCAGCCTGGCGTCGGCCTTGCCAGCGAGCACGTCTTCGGCGGAGACGAGCCGATCGGCATAGCGGGGGCTGAAATGCATCCAGAACGAACCGTCCGGTTCGAGCGGCACGTCGAGCGCTCCCACCCGCAGCCGCAGGCGATCGTCGCCGCCGCGCTCGATGCGGACGGCTTGCGAATTCTGTGCGACACGCAGCATGTCGATCGTGAGCGCAGGCAGCGTCACTCCAGCGACCCGGCCGAGCAGCGGCACGCGGCGAATCACCGGCTCGGGATCGGCATTGAGGAGGCCGCGTCCAGCCGCGGCGCCGTCGATCAGGGCAAGGCTCTGCAGCTGGCCCTCGAATTGCGGCAAGGCGACCGGCCCGCCGGCACGGACGTAGACTGGCACCGCGCGCGGCGGCTCGGTGAAGCGCCGGTCGCGCTCGGGAAGGCCGGCGATACCGAGCACGACCCGGTTGGCGCCGATCGCGCGGGCAAGCCGCGCATCGCCATCGGCGGTCCAGCGCTCCGGCTCGGCGAACACGACGTCGAGCCCGATGCCCACCGGGCCAGCGCGCCCGATCGCGTCGAGCAACTCGGCGACCAGGCCGCGCGGCCACGGCCACTGCCCGCGCGATTGCAGCGACGCTTCCTCGATCTCGACCACCACCGCGCCGGCGAACTGCCGCTCCCGCGGCATCAGGCGCTGGTAGGCATCGAAGAGCGCGTAGCGCAGCGGACGCAGGGAAACGAGATCGAGCGCGGCGACGAGGGCGCAGAGGCCCAGCACCACCAGGCCACTCGCTGCGGGACCGCGCAAGGCGCCCACGCGCAGGCGATTCCAGGCCATCGGGCTAGTCGTCGCTTTCGCCCGGCTCGTACAGCGCCTCGCGGCCGATGCGATCGAGGCAAAGCTCGGCCGTCCAGGGCAGCATCAGCGCGCCGCAGCGCGAATCGCGGTAGAGGCGCTCGAGCGGCAGGCTCTTCAGCATCGACTGGCCGCCGCACGTGCGGATCGCGAGGCGGCACAGCTCGTTGGAGTTCTCCATGATCGTGAATTGCGTGGCGTAGGCGCGCAGTCGCGCGTCTTTGGGGGGATCGATTCGCGCATCCTCGAGCATGCGCAGGAAAAGCGCGCGCGTCTGCTCGAGCTTGATCCACATCTCGGCGAGCGCAATCTGCTTGGTCGGATACATGCGGCGCTTCACCGGCGCGATGCCCGGCACTTCGCCACGCAGGTAGCGCACCGTGAACTCGCACGCCGCAAGCGCGATGCCCATGTAGGTCGGTGCAAGCGTCGTGAACATGTGCGGCCAGCGGTTCGCCGCCTGGAAGTAGA
>DASUMM010000332.1:0-11652 GCA_036277655.1 Burkholderiales bacterium
ATCCTGGGGCTCGAACTCATATCCAATAATTCGATGGAAGTAAGCCAATAATTGCGCTTTTATATCGTCTACGTCAATAGTTTAATGACGTCACCCTTGTACCCGGAGACGTCATGACCAAGAAAACGCTGCTGCTACTGAGAACCAGCCTTTTTTCGACCGAAGGCCAGTCGAGCCGACTTGCAGCCGAGTTTGCCGAGCGCTGGCTTGCGCAGAATCCAGGCGCGGTCGTAATCAGCCGCGACCTGGCACGCGATCCGATCCCCCACCTCGACGCTGCCCGCTTTGAAGCGTTCGTCGCCAAGCCGGGCGAGCGCACGACCGAGCAACAGGCGTTCGTGCACGAGTCCGACGCGCTGATCGACGAACTCCGTCGCGCCGACGTGGTCGTCATCGGATTGCCGATGTACAACTTCAGCGTACCTTCGACGCTCAAGGCGTATTTCGATCACATTGCGCGCGCCGGCGTGACGTTCCGCTATACGGAAAAAGGCGCGCAAGGGCTGCTGCGGGGCAAGAAGGCGTACGTCTTTGCAACGCGCGGAGGCAGGTACGCTCCGCAAGCGGAGCATCAGAGCGCGTTCGTGCGCCAGTTTCTCGGCTTCGTCGGCTTGGACGATGTGGAGTTCGTCTATGCCGAGGGACTCGCGCTCGGCGAACCCAGCCGCAGCGCGGCGTTGAGCACGGCGACGAGCGCGATCGACCGCTTGGCTGCGTCGCACCTGCCGCTCGCGGCCTGAAACCGCAGTCTCAGTCGCGACATGGAAAACAGGAGATCGACGTGACCCTCGATCCTGCAATGCTGGAAAACTGGCGGCCACGCGTGCTGGGCGTGCTGCGCATCGTCACCGCGTACCTCTTCATCCCGCATGGAACCGCCAAGCTGTTTGGCGTGCCGCAGATGAAGATGTTCGACGGCGTGCACTTGATGTCCCTCACCGGTCTGGCCGGAGTGCTCGAAGTGTTCGGCGGCGCACTGCTGCTGATCGGGCTTTTCACCCGCCCGGTCGCCTTCGTGCTGTCCGGTTTCATGGCCGTCGCCTATTTCATGGCCCACGCGAGCCAGGGGAGCGTGCTGTTGCCCCTGCTCAACGGCGGCGAGCTCGCCGTGCTGTACTCGTTCGTCTTTCTCTACTTCGTTTTCGCGGGCGGCGGCGCGTGGAGCGTCGATTCGCTGCGCGGCAGTAACCCTCGGATCGAAAGGCTCTCGTCATGACGACCCGCAAACTGCAACAGGTAATCGAATCGGTTCCGGCATCCGACGGCGCGGGCGTGCGCCTGCGCCGCAGCCTCGGGCGCGCGCAGCACCTGCGCGTCGATCCCTTCCTGATGCTGGATGAGTTTTCCTCGGAGAACGCCGATGACTACATCGCCGGATTCCCCGCGCATCCGCATCGCGGCTTCGAGACCGTGACTTACCTCCTCGACGGCCATATGCTGCATGAAGATCACCTCGGGCACCGCGGCGACCTGAAGAGCGGCGCGGTGCAGTGGATGACCGCGGGACGCGGCATCATCCATTCCGAGATGCCGCAGCAGGAAAAAGGCCGCATGCGCGGCTTCCAGCTCTGGCTCAACCTGCCGGCGAAGGAGAAGATGAAGCCCGCGGGCTATCGCGATCTCCAGCCGGAGGAGATTCCAGTGGTGCAACTGCCGGGCGGCGGGCGCGTCAAGGTGATTGCCGGAACATTCGGCACCACCGCGGGACCGATCCGCGGACTGACGACGGATCCGACCTACCTCGATGTCGAGCTGCGACCGAACGAATCGTTTTCGCACGCAGTGAATTCTTCCCACAGCGCATTCGTCTATCCGTTCGAAGGCGGCCTCTCGATCTCGGGGCGCGAGCTCACGACGCAGAACGCCGGGGTGCTCGCGGGCGGCGATCGCATCGAGCTCGAAGCGCTTGCGCAGGGAGCAAGGTTCCTGCTGCTTGCCGGACGGCCGCTCGGCGAGCCGATCGTGCAATACGGCCCGTTCGTGATGAACACGCGCGAGGAAATCGAGCAGGCGGTGCGCGACTATCAGAGCGGCGAGCTGACGCGCGCCGCCTGAGGCCCTAGCGTTCCGCTGCGCGCAGCGGCCGGAAGAATTCGCGGATCTCGCGCGCGAGCGCTTCCGGCTGCTCGAGCGCCGCGAAGTGCCCGCCTTTTTCCATCACCGTCCAGCGGCGGATGTCGGTGTACGTTTTTTCCGCGATCGAGCGCGGCGGCCGCACGATTTCCTTCGGAAACGCGACATAGCCGGTCGGCACGCGCACGGTCTCGCCCGCCGGGATCGGCCACGGTCCATGCAGCCGCGCGTGGTAAGGCCAGAAGGAGGAACCGATCGCGCCGGTGAACCAGTAGAGGGAAATGTCGGCCAGCATCTCGTCGCGGCTGACCGCATTTTCCGGATTGCCGCCGCAATCGGTCCACGAGCGAAACTTCTCGACGATCCACGCCGCGAGCCCGATCGGCGAATCGCTGAGCGCGAACGCGAGCGTCTGCGGCTTGGTGCCCTGGATCGCCTGGTAGCCGGTTTCTTCCTTCAACCACTCGGCCAGGTCGGCGAGGAAAGCTTTCTCCTGCGGCGTCGGGCTGGCGATCATTTTCGGATCGCGGCGCACCGCAAGCAGATTCAAGTGGATGCCGATCATGCGCGACGGGTGGCGATGGCCGAGCACCGAAGAGATGAACCCGCCCCAGTCGCCGCCTTGCGCACCGAAACGCGGATGGCCGAGCACGTCGGTCATCAGCGACGCGAAGCACTCGGCGATCTGCTCCACCGAGAAGCGCTTCTGTCCCGGCGCGAACGAAAGCGTGTAGCCGGGAAGCGAGGGCGCGACCACGCTGAACGAGTCGGCCGGATCGGCGCCGAACTGCGCCGGATCGGTGAGCATTGGAATCAGCTTGTGGAACTCGAACACCGATCCGGGCCAGCCGTGCGAAAGAAGCAGCGGCATCGGCTGCGGGCCGCGTCCTTCCTCGTGCAGGTAGTGCAGCTCGATTCCGTGCAGCGGCACGGTGAACTGGCGAAACGAATTGAGCTTCGCTTCCCACGCGCGCCAGTCGAATCCACTCGACCAGTAGCGGGCAAGATCCTTCAGGTAGGCGAGGCTCGTGCCGGTCGACCAGGGCTCGAGCGGCGGCTCGTCGGGCCAGCGGACGCGCTCGAGCCGCGCGCGCAAATCGCGGACCGCGTCTTCGGAGATCGCGAGGCGGAAGGGCTGCGGTGCGGCGCTCGCCGCGGTCACTTCGGCAGTTCGGCCCCCGAAAGCGCCAGGCGCTTCAGCCTGCGGTCGGCCATGATCTTCTCGTAGCACTCGGCGCAGACTTCCCGCTTCCTCTGCCCCCCGGGGAGCGTGCGGAACGTGGCACGCGGGCGCGAATGCTGGCCGTGGTAGCAGTACTTCAGCGGATTGAGATTGCTCATCGTCAGTCGGTTTGCACCTTTCCTCTCGCGGCCTTCAGGCGGCTTCGCCGAATCTTACTCTCGATACGGCGCAATTTCGAGGCGCGCGTCGGCCGGGTGGGCAGGCGCGGCTTCGGAGGCTGCGCAACGCTCGCGACCAGCTCGCTCAGCCGGCGCAGCGCATCGGCGCGGTTGCGCTCGTACGTGCGATGCTGCCAGGCCTTCAGCACGACGACGCCGGCGCGCGAAATCCGCCGGTCGTGGCGGGCGAGCAGCCGCGCCTTGACCGGAACCGGCAGCGAGGATCGAGCGATGTCGAAGCGCAAGTGCACCGCGCTCGACACCTTGTTCACGTTCTGCCCGCCGGCGCCGGTGGCGCGCACCGCGGAGATCTCGACCTCGGACTCGGGGATCGAAAGACGCGGCGTTCTCATGGCGGTATTATCGTCCCAACCCCGAGGCGTTCCCCGCACCGGGGCTCCAACAACTCCGGGAGGAATTCCATGCGCTTCACCCTGGCTGCCTTGCTGCTGTGCTCCGCGCTCGCATCGGCGAGCGCGTTCGCGCAGGAAGTGAAGATCGGTGGCAACGACTCGTTCGAATCGCTGATTGCCGCGCAGAAGGGCAAGCGCGTTACGCTGCGCACCCGCTCGGGAGGCGAGCTGACCGGCGTGGTGCGCGCGGTGACGCCTCGCTATGTGCACCTCGGTGCGCTCGCCGGCCGCGACTTCTTCGATGCCGTGGTGGCGCTCGAGACGCTGGAAGCGGTGATCGTGCGCACGAAGGAGTGATGCCGCCGGAGCCGCCTTCCCGCCAGGAGCGGCGCCTGCGACGCATCGTGCGCACGACGCTCCTCTCGGCGCGCGACCTCGCCTACACGGCGGGACCGTTCGTCCTCATTGCGCTGCTGCTCCTCCTCGGCGCCTACTTCATCCTGAAGCCGCAGCCGCCCCGGCGCGTGGTGCTGGCCACCGGGCCGGGATACAGCGACTACGCCCAATTCGGCAAGCGCTACCAGCAGGAGCTGAAGCAGCACGGCATCGAAGTCGTGCTGCGGCCGACCGAAGGTTCGTCGATCAACCGGCGGCTGCTCTCGGAAGGAAAGGAGGAGGTCGACCTCGGATTCGTGCGCGGCGGATCGAGCGAGGCGCTGCGCAAGGACGAGGAGAAAGGCGGGCTGCCGCTGGTGGCGCTCGCCAGCCTCTTCCTCGAGCCGGTGTGGATCTTCTACCGCGAAGATGCGGCAAAGAAGCTGCCCGGCGGCAGGCTCGCCTCCCTCACCCAGTTGCGCGAGCTACGGGTGAACACCGGCGGCCGCGGCAGCGGTGCGACCGTGATGCTCTACCGGCTGATGGATGCCAACGGCATTCGTCGCGACGCGCTGAAGCTCGACCGGCGCGACCAGGGCGAGGCAGTGGCTGCGCTCTTCGGCGGCGAGCTGGACGCAATGGTGCTCATTTCCGCCCCCGAAGCGCCGCCGGTGCAGGCGCTTCTGTTCGAGCCCGGCGTCTCGCTCTTCGAGTTCGAGCAGGCCGAAGCGTACTCGCGACGCTTCTCGTACCTGAGCCCGGTCGTGCTGCCGCGCGGCGTCGCCGATCTGGTGCATGACATTCCTCCGCGCGACACGCGCATGCTCGCCCCGACGACGATGCTGGTGGCGCGGGAAGGCACGCATCCGGCACTGATGCAGCTTTTCGTGCAGGCCGCGCACCGGATCCACGGCGAGCCTGGCTGGATCTCGCGCGGCGGGCAGTTTCCATCGACGCAGAACCTGGAACTGCCGCTCGCACGCGAGTCGGAGCGCTATTTCCGCAGCGGCCCGCCGCTGCTGCAGCGCTACCTGCCGTTCTGGCTCGCCAATCTGGTCGACCGCATGTGGGTCGCGCTCATCTCGATCATCGCGATCCTGATCCCGCTCAGTCGCGTGGTCCCGCCGCTCTATGCGTTCCGCGTCCGTTCGCGCATCTTCCGCTGGTACCGCTCCCTGCGGCAGATCGAGAACGAGGCGGCGGCGAACGGCAAGCCCGTGGAAGAGCTGCTCGCCGAGTTGAACCGGCTGGACGCCAAGGCCGAGCGGATCGCCGTCCCGCTCTCCTACACCGACGAGCTGTATAACCTGCGCACGCATATCGGACTGGTGCGCGACCGCGTGCGGCGGCCAAAGTAGGATTCGCCCATGCCTGCGATCCACGCCTCCCCTGCACTGCAGCGCTTTCGCGTGCTCGATCTCACGCGCGTGCGCGCCGGCCCAAGTTGCGTGCGCCAGCTGGCCGACTTCGGCGCCGACGTGATCAAGATCGAGAACACCAACCCCGAGGACATGGGCGGTCCGCGCGAGGGCCCGGACTTCCAGAACCTGCACCGCAACAAGCGCTCCATCACGCTCGACCTGAAGGCGCCGCAGGGAAAGGAAGTGTTCCTGCGCCTGGTGAAGACCGCCGACGTCGTGGTCGAAAACTTCCGGCCCGATGTGAAGGATCGTCTCGGGATCGATTACGAGTCGCTGAAGCGCGTCAATCCGCGCATCGTGCTCGCCAGCATCTCGGGCTTCGGCCAGGACGGCCCATATCGCGAGCGCCCCGGCTTCGACCAGATCGCGCAGGGGCTGTCGGGCATCATGTCGGTGACCGGCCAGCCCGGCGGCGGACCGATGCGTGTCGGCTGCGCGGTTGCCGACGTCGGCTCCGGCCTTCTGGCAGCCTTCGGCATCCTTGCTGCGCTCCTCGAGCGCGAAGTCTCGGGCGTGGGGCAATGGGTGCAGTCGAGCCTGCTGCAGGCCGCGATCCAGTTGCTCGATTTCCAGGCTGCGCGCTACACGATGCTGGGCGAAGTCGCGCAACAGCAGGGAAACGACCATCCGACCAGCATGCCGACTTCCGCCTACGCGACCGCTGACGGCTACATGAACGTTGCGGCCTCGGGTAGCCAGATGTGGAAGCGCCTGTGCGAGGTGATGGAGCGCCCCGATCTGTTGACGCATCCCGATTACGCCGATGCCGACGGACGCGCGCGCAACCGTGCGGCGCTGAATGCGGAAATCTCCGCCGCGCTCGCGCGGCGCAGCACTGCCGAATGGGTGGAAATCCTGAACCGCGCGGGAGTGCCGTGCGGTCCGATCTACTCGATGGACCAGGTGTTTGCCGATCCGCAGGTGCGCCATCTCGGCGTGGCGGCCGAGGTGGAGCATCCATCGCTGGGCACGTTCCGCATCATCAACCAACCGGTGAAGCTTTCGCGCACGCCGGCGCGCATCGCGACGGCGACGCCCGAGCGCGGCGCGCACACCGAAGAAGTGCTGCGCGAAATCGGCTACGACGAAAACGCGATCGCGGGCCTGCGCAAGGCGCGCATCGTCTAAGGAAGCCTCATGGGAAGACTCATCACCGAGCGACACGGCGCCGTGGCGACCGTGCTTTTTTCCAACCCGCAGAAGAAGAATGCGGTCACCTACGAGATGTGGCGCGCCATCCCGCAGACCCTCGGCGAGCTGGACGCCGACTCTTCGGTCCGCGCGATCGTCGTCGCCGGCGACGGCGAAGAGGCGTTCATCTCCGGCGCGGACATCTCGCAGTTCGAAAAGCTGCGCGGGACCCTGGAAGCGCAGGCGGAGTATGGCAAGGCGGTCGAAGCGGCGTACCTCGCGCCGACGATCTGCGCCAAACCGGTAATCGCGCGCATTCGCGGCATCTGCATCGGCGGCGGCCTGGGCTTCGCCGCTGCGTGCGACTTGCGCATCTGCTCCACCAATTCGGTGTTTCGCATGCCGGCGGCGCGGCTCGGGCTCGGCTACAGCCCGCAGGGCATCCAGCGCTTCATGTCGATCCTCGGCGCCGCAAACACCATCGACATCTTCCTTTCGGCGCGCAAATTCGATGCGAGCGAAGCGCTGCGCATGGGGTTCGTCAGCCAGGTGGTGGCGCCGGAAAAGCTCGAGACGACCGTCGCCCACTACTGCGAGATGATCGCCGAGAATGCTCCGCTCACCATTGCCGCCACCAAGTTCGCCGTGCGCCAGTGGCTCAAGGATCCGGCCGAGCGGGACCTCGCGAAAGCACGCGAAATGGTCGAGACCTGCTTTGCCAGCGCCGACCACAAGGAAGGCCGGGTCGCATTCATGGAGAAGCGCAAGCCGAATTTCACCGGGCGTTGAGGCCCGCCTGCCGGAAGCGTTACAACCTGTTTCACAATCGAACAGCCGTGCGGTATCTCCCCGCGCGGTGAGGCGCTATAAAAGCGCCATGACGCTTCCCTTCCGAAAGTGGTTCGCGCTCTTCGCGCTGCTCGCCCTCGCGATTCCGTTCGCCGGGCAGGCGCGCGCTGCGTACTCGCAGGCGGAACTCGACCAGATGCTGGCGCCGATTGCGCTCTATCCCGACCCGCTGCTCTCTCAGATCCTGATGGCCGCGACGCGCCCCGAGGAGGTTGCCGAGGCCGCGCGCTGGTCCGCCGATCATCGCGCCGTCGAGGGCGACACCGCGGTCCAGATGGTGCAGGAATTCGACTGGGATCCGAGCGTAAAGTCGCTGGTCGCGTTTCCGACCGTGCTCGAGCGCATGGGCCAGTCGCCGGACTGGACGCGCAATCTCGGCGATGCGTTCATCGCGCAGGAGCCGCAGGTGATGGAGACGGTCCAGATGCTGCGTCAGCGCGCGCACGCGCAGGGCAGCCTGATCTCGGATGAGCGCGTGCGCATCATCGAGGAGCCGCAGGCGATCGCGATCGTGCCGGCGAACCCGCAGGCCATCTACGTGCCCTACTACGATCCGTGGATCGCCTACGGCACCTGGTGGTGGTCTGCCTACCCGCCGTTCGCATGGGATCCCTGGCCGGGCTACGCCTATCGCCCGTATTACGGCTCGGCGTTCTGGTGGGGCGCGCCGATTGGCATTTCGGCGGGGTTCTTCTTCGGTGCCATCGATTGGCCGCGGCGCTACGTGCGCATCGCGCATACGGACAACTACTACGTGCGGCGCTGGATCGAGCGGCGCCAGGTCTCGGGCGGCACATACAGCGGCCGCTGGCGCCCGGATTACTGGCAGCGTCGCGACTTCTCGCGCCGTGGCACCGTAACGCAGTCGCAGACCGTTGCACCGACGGTACAGCAACCACTTCCCGGCGTGACCACGCAGCGCCAGTTCTCCGGAACTGCGACGCATCAGCAGGCTCCGAGGCCGGACAGCCAGCGCAGGTTCTCTGGAACTGCGACGCATCAGCAGGCGCCGAGGCCAGACAGCCAGCGCCAGTTCTCGGGCACCGCCGTGCGGCAACCGCAGGCAGTGCAAAGCCCACTGGCGCCGGCGAGCGCCGCACCGCGCATGCAAGCCGCGCCGCCGCCTGCGCGCGTCGATCGTGCTCCCGCACGAGCCGAGCGTGGCCCATCGAACGGCCAAGGCCGGGATCGGGATCGCTTCAGGTAACGCGCGTCACTGCGGTACCATGCGCGCTCTTTTCACAGCGCGGGGTCGTCAATGGCGAAAGTCGCAATCGTCACCGGTGCAGGCACCGGCATCGGGAAGGCCTCTGCGATCGCACTCGTCAAAGCGGGCTGGCGAGTAGTGTTTGCGGGCCGCCGCGCAGACCTGCTCGAAAGTGCGATAGCGCAATCCGGCGGGAGCCGCTCGAACGCACTCTCAGTGCCGACCGACGTCGGAAAGCCCGACCAGGTGAAGGCGCTCTTCAGGAAAACCACCGACGCTTTCGGCCGCCTCGACCTGCTCTTCAACAACGCAGGCATGGGCACGCCCGGCAACATCCACCTCGAAGACCTCACCTACGAGCAATGGCAGGCGGTGCTCGCGGTGAACCTCACTGGCCCGTTTCTCTGCACGCAGGAAGCTTTCCGCATCATGAAGGCGCAGACCCCCCGCGGCGGGCGCATCATCAACAACGGGTCGATCTCCGCGCATGCGCCGCGCCCGAATTCCTCTCCTTACACGTCGACCAAGCACGCGATCACCGGCCTCACCAAGGCAAGCATGCTCGATGGCCGCAAGTACGACATCGCCGTCGGCCAGATCGACATCGGCAACGCGGCGACCGAGATGACCGAGCGCATGGTGCAGGGAGTGCTGCAGCCGAATGGCGAGATGATGGTGGAGCCGCGCATGGACGTCGAGCATGTAGCGCAGTCGATCGTGCACATGGCGGGACTGCCGCTTGAATCCAACGTGCTCTTCATGACCATCAAGGCCACGAAGATGCCGTTCGAGGGCCGCGGCTGAGCGACCCTCGCTCCCGCCAACGCTCCGCGCTCCCGCTAACGGACGGTCAGGCCGTCCTTCACGCCGATCACTCCGTCGACCGACGAGGCAATTTTCAGCATCCGGTCGCGGTCGGCGGCGCTCTGCACCTTGCCGCTCAGCGTGACGCGACCGTTCTCGGTGTCGACGTTCACGTCGACCGACTTCAGGTTCGGCTCCTTGAGCAGTGCCGCCTTCACCTTCGTGGTGATCAGCGCGTCTTCTACGATGGCGGCCGATTTTCCTTCGCGCTTCGGTCGATCGGCGGTGCGCGCCTTGAGAAACTCCGACGGACTGAGCCGCCCGTCGCGGTTCTCATCGGCATTGTCGAACGCGGCACGGTCCATCTCGCCGCCTGTCACCACTTCGTCCGGGCTCAGGAACCCATCGCGATTGCGGTCGAACGATAGGAACTTGTCGTCCTGCGCTCCAGCCGGCACGGCCACGCACGCAGCGCAGAGCAAAACGTACAACCGTCTCATGCCCACTCCTTCAATTGTGTCGCTGCCGCACCGTCATCGCGTCGGCGACGTTGCGCACGCCATTCACCGACATCGCCCTGCGCACTGCCTCGTCGCGTTGCGCCGGCGTCTCGACCGCGCCGGACAGCACGACTTCGCGGTTCTCGGTTGAGGCCTGCACCGATTGCAGTTCGGGCTCACGCGCAAGCAGCTGTTGCACCTGCGAGTTGATGGTGCCGTCCTCGGCGGAGCCGGCTGCGGCAACGGCGGGCTGATTGAGCGCCGACTCGAGGAATTCCTGCGAAGACAAGCGCCCGTCGCCATCGCGATCCGCATTGTCGAAAGACTGCACGTCGGGGAGTGAGCGAATGGCTTCGCGCCGGGCGAGAAAGCCATCGCCGTCGCGATCAAGGGTCCGAAAGGCCAGATCGTCCGGAGGGGCCGCCACCGCTGGGAGCGCCAACGCCAGAAATGCCGCCCACCGAATACGCTTCATCGCGAGACAATCTCCTCTAGCTTTCGGCTTCCTGACCCGCAACGTCCGTGCCAGCGCAGTGCGCACGGATTGGTACGCTAAGATAAGGCTAGGAAATCCAGGAAGACTGTCGGCGCCGAGCGACGCCGTCCCAAGGGAGAATCGATGTTCGAACTGAGCGGAAAGGTTGCGATCGTCACCGGGGGCAACGGTGGCATCGGCCTTGGCATTGCGCGCGGGCTCGCCGGCGCCGGTGCACGCGTCGTGATCGCGGCGCGCGATCGCGCCAAGTCGGCGGCGGCCCGCGACGAGCTGGGTGCCGGGGCACTCGCGATCGAGGTCGATGTCACGAGCGAGACTTCGGTGACTGCGCTCATCCGCACAACCGTCGAGCAATGCGGCCGGCTCGACATTCTCGTCAACAACGCCGGCATCAACATCCGCAAGCCTCCGGAGGCGGTATCGCTTGCCGAGTGGCGCCAAGTGCTCGATACCAACCTCACGAGCGCGTACCTGTGCTCGCATGCGGCGTATCCGGAAATGAAAAAGGCCGGCGGCGGAAAGATCATCAACATCGGCTCGATGCTCTCGATCTTCGGCGCCGGCTTTGCTCCCGCTTACGCGGCAAGCAAGGGCGGCATCGTCCAGTTCACCAAGGCCTGCGCTTCGGCGTGGGCGAAGGACAACATCCAGGCGAATGCGGTGCTGCCGGGCTGGATCGACACGCAGCTGACGCGGCGTGCTCGCGAGCAGATTGCCGGGCTGAACGAAAACGTGCTGCGGCGCACGCCGGCCGCTCGCTGGGGCAGCATCGACGATTTCCAGGGCATCGCCGTGTTCCTCGCCAGCCGCGCTTCGGACTTCATCACCGGCGCCTCGATCACGGTCGACGGCGGCTACTCGATCCAGGCCTGATGGCGACGCGCGGCAACCGGCGCCCGGTCAAGGCGTACCGCAACAAGGCGTATCTCAACAGCAAGGAAGCGCGCGAGCTGCGCATCCTGTCAGAATACCTCGAGCCGAAAGCGCGCTTCGAGCATTACCGCGTCGACGACACGATCGTCTTCATGGGATCGGCGCGCAC
>DASUMM010000333.1:0-5520 GCA_036277655.1 Burkholderiales bacterium
CGACGTCCCGCATCTGCGCGCAGCAACGGCGCGAGCGGTCGAGCTCGCCCGCAACGGCGACGTCGAGGCGCTGGTGCAGGGGACCCTCACCACCGCCGAGCTGATGAAGGAAGCAATCGCGCCAGGGGCGCTGCGTACCTCGCGCCGCATGTCGCACGTGATGTATATCGACGTGCCCAGCTATCCGCGGCCGCTCTTCATCACCGACATGATGGTCAACATCGAGCCGACGCTGCAGCACAAGGTCGACATCGTGCAGAACGCGATCGACTTCGCGCAGCTGATGGGCGTTGCCGAGCCGAAGGTTGCGGTCCTTGCCGGCATCGAGACGGTGACGCCGCGGATGCGGGCGACGCTCGACGCCGCCGCGCTCTGCAAGATGGCCGACCGTGGCCAGATCACCGGCGCCCTGGTGGACGGGCCGCTCAGCTTCGATAACGCGGTGTCGATCGTTGCCGCGCGCGAAGCGGGCATGAAATCCGTGGTCGCCGGGCATGCCGACATCCTGCTCGCGCCGGACCTCGAGTCCGGCAACATGCTCGCCAAGCAGCTCGAGCATCTGTCGGATGCAATCTCGGGCGGCGTGGTCGTCGGCGGCGAGGTGCCGATCGTGCTCGCCGAGCGCGGTGATTCGGTGGAGAGCCGCCTCGCCTCGTGCGTGCTCGCGCTCGTGGTGGCGAACGCGAGGCGCGCGACGCGCTAGCTCAGTCGTCCGCGTGCACCGCTGGCTTGTGCGCGGCGATCAGCTTCTGCTGCAGCATCGGCGGCGCCGGGTCGTAGTGGCTGAATTCCAGCGTGTACGAGCCGTGGCCGGCGGTGATCGACTTCAGCCGCGCCGGAAAGTGCTCCAGCTCCGATAGCGGCGCCTGCGCGGTGATCTGCACGGTGCCGGGCCGCGGCGAATCCGAGCCCTTGATCTGGCCGCGGTGGCCGGAAAGCTCGCCGGCGATGTCGCCCATCTTCGTTTCCGGTGCCACGATGTCGACGTTGACGATCGGCTCGAGGATGATCGGCCGCGCCTTGGCGAGCGCATCGAGGAACGCTTTCCTGCCGGCCGAGGCGAACGCGACGTCCTTCGAGTCGACCGGGTGGTGCTTGCCGTCGTAGACGATCACACGCACGTCCTGCAGCGGGAAGCCGGCGATGAAGCCCGTGTCGAGCACGCCGCGCACGCCTTTCTCGACCGACGGGATGAACTGGTTCGGGATCGCGCCGCCCTTCACGTTGTCGACGAACTCGAAGCCGGACCCGCGCGGCAGCGGCTCCACCTTGAGAAACACTTCTCCGAACTGGCCGGCGCCGCCGGTCTGCTTCTTGTGCCGGCTGTGGCCTTCGGCGCGCGCAGCGATGGTCTCGCGATACGGCACGCTCGGCGGACGCGTGTCCAGCTCGAGCTTGTACTGCGTGGCCATCTTCTCGAGCATCGTCTTCAGGTGCACTTCGCCAAGGCCGCGCAACACCGTCTCGTTCGCCTGCGCCACGTGCTCGATGCGGAAGCACGGATCCTCGGCGGCGAGCTTGCGCAGCGCGTCCGACAGGCGCTGCTCGTCGCCGCGCTTCTTCGGCGTGACGGCAAGGCCGAACACCGAAGTCGGCATCTCGAGCGGCTTCGCATGCACGTGCGCGTCTTCGGCGGAGTCGTGCAGGATGTGGTCGAACTGGATGTCGTCGATCTTGGCGATCGCGCAGATGTCGCCCGGCACCGCCTCCTGCACCTCGACCTGCGTCTTGCCGCGCAGCATGTAGAGGTGTCCCGCCTTGATCGGCTTGCGGCCTTCGCCGACGAAGAGCTGGCTCCCCGGCGTGATGCGGCCCTGGTGCACGCGGAAGACTGCCACGCGGCCGATGTAGGGATCGATCTCGATTTTGATCACGTGCGCGAGCGCGTGCTTCGCGGCGTCCGGGCTCGCCGTAAGGTCGGTCGTCGTGCCGTCGCTGGTAACGTTCACGTAAACGGGGGGGTTGCCTTCGGCCGGGTTCGGCAGCAGCTTGACGATCACCTCGAGCAGCTCTGCCACCCCCACGCCGGTGCGCGCCGACGTGAAGACCACGGGGATCAGGTGCCCCTCGCGCAGCGCCCGCTCGAGCGGATCGTGCAGCTGGTCGGGTTCGATTTCGCCCTTCTCGAGGTAGATCTCCATCAGCTTCTCGTCGACCTCGACCACCTGGTCGACGAGCGTGCGATGCGCCTCTTCGACCGACGAGAAATCCGCTTCGCCGGACGGCGAAAAGAAGCAATCGGAAACCCGCTTGCCGCCGCCCGCCGGCAGGTTGAGCGGCAGGCATTCCTTGCCGAACGCGTCCTGGATTTCCCCCAGCAGCTCGGGAAGGTTCACGTTCTCCGCATCGATCTTGTTGACGATGATGATGCGGTCGAGCCCGCGCTTTGCCGCCCATTGCATGAAGCGGCTCGTCATCATCTCGATGCCGTTCTGCGCGTTGATGACGATGGCGGCGGTCTCCACCGCGGCAAGGGCGGGCAGCGAATGGCCGACGAAATCGGGGTAGCCCGGCGTGTCCAGCAGGTGGATGCAGTGGCCGGCGTACGCACCCTGCGGCTCGAAGCTCGCGACCGCCATTTTCAGCGAGTGCCCGGCCGTTTTTTCCAGCGGCTGGTAATCGCACACGGTAGTGCCGCGCTCGACGCTGCCGGCGGCCGGGATCGCACCGGCGCGCGCGAGCAGCGCCTCGGCGAGCGTGGTCTTGCCGGACCCCGCCTGACCGACGAGCGCAATCGTCCTGATCTGTTCGGTGGAATGCTTCACGATGGGTTCCTCCAGGATCCTCCGTGCGGATTTATAGCAGGAAAAAACTCAAACGAGCGCGGCGAGCAGCGAATTGACCCGGCCGGGGACCTCGATCTGCGGAAAGTGGCCGACGCCCTCGATTACCTCGATGCGTGCGTGCGGGACGCGCCGCTGGATGAGCTCGAGCCAGGGGTTGGCGTCCCCTGCACGCATCGGGCTGCGCTTGCGCTCCGCGCTCATCCGGGTGCTCTGGATCGCAAGCAGCGGCACGCGCACCGCGCCGAGCGCCGCCTCGGCCTCGCGTGCGTCCCAGCGCGCCATTGCCGGGAAGAGCGCAGTGCCGATCTCCGGCGGCAGGCGCTTGGCGCGCTCGATGATGCGCTCGGCGGCAGCGCTTGGCGCAAAGAACATCTGCCGGAAGAGCGCTTCGGCGAAGACCGCATAGCCGGCGAACTCGATCGCCTGGCGCATGGCGTCCTCCGCCTGCTGCGGCTCGCCGAGCGCCATGCGGCTGCCGTCGATGAGCGCGAGCGCGGCGACGCGGTCCGGCGCCATACGCGCTGCCTGCAGGACCACGCGGCAGCCCATGCTGTGGCCGACCACGATCGCCGGCCGATCGAGCTCTTCCAGCAGCGCGGCCACCTCGGCGCCGAAGCGCTCCATCGTGCAGTCGCCCGCCGTCCCGGGCGAGCGTCCATGCCCGGGCAGGTCGCAGGCGAGCACCTGGTGCTGCGCAGAAAAATGGTCGATCTGCGATTGCCAGTCGTCATGCGCGCAGGCAAAGCCGTGTACGAATACGAATGGTGGACTGCCCTGCCCGACGCGAACGCAATGCAGCTTCATCGCGGCACGTGTCGCGGCGTCGACACTGCGAGGAAGATCTCGCGCAGGAAAAGCAGCAGCGCCATCAGGAGCGCCACCACCGCGAACACAAAGAGCGCACCGATCACGCGCGAGAAGTCGAGCGCGACGAATGCGCCGATGAAGGCGCCCGCGATCAGCAGGCAGACGAAAACGCTCGAGACCACCGAAAAAAGGATCGCCAGGTAGGCATAGCGGATGCGCAGGCTGATCTGCGCCAGCTCGTCGCGCGCATCCTCAGCTTCGGCGGTGGCGAACGACGGAATGCGGTCTTCCAGGTGGCGCCGGCGATCGACCGCGCGCCCGAGGCGCGCGTTGAGCGCATTGAGGAGCGTACCCACCGCGGTCAGCATGAACACCGGCGCGACGGCGAGCTGGATCACGCTTGCGATCTCCGGCACGTGCAGCTCGAGCGGCGCCATGGCCGGAAGTCTAGCCCCAAGCGGCTACTTTTTCTTCTTCGCCGCCGGCTTCTCGGGTGCTGCACTGTTCTCGGGCTTGTCTTTCGGATCTTCCTTTGCGAGCAGCTCGGCCCGTGGCCGCAGCGCATCTTCGATGCGCGACTTGGCGACGAGCAGCGTGTGCCCGGCGAGCGCGCGCTCGCGCGGCAGCCGCTCGGCGAGCTTCTTGGCGCGCTCCTCGGCGTCCTTGCCTTGCGGTTTTGCTTCGCCATCGACTGCAGCCGTAGCGTAGAAATGCTCGCCCTTCGCCGCGCCGACATTCAGCGTGTAGGTGAGGCCGTCGAAAGTGGTGGCGGCAAGCACCGTCGGCGAGCCCAGCCCGGTCTCCTCGGCCTTCACGTCCTTCGGTGCGACGTCGGCGATGTCGAGATTCGCAAGCGCATACGCCGCCGCGTTCGCTCGCGAAAGATCGAGCTTTTCGCCTGCCTTCGCCCCCGCCAGCTTCCACGCTTCGTCTTCGCTCGCGCGCTCGATCTTCCAGCCATCGCCCGCCGGCCGCGTCATCTCGACGCTCTTTGCCTTCTCGGCGGAGAAGCCGGTGCGCAACACCCACTCCGCGGACCTGGCGGTCGCTTGCGCAAGGGGATCGGACACGATGTAGACAGTCTTCTCGTCGGCCGCAAGCATGACGAAACGGCCGTCGCCCGCCGCCTTGTCCGCGTTCTCCGGCTCGCTCTTGAAGTATTTGCGGCCGACCAGCAGCACCGAGAGCGGCTTGCCGTCGGCACCGCGGAATTCCACCCGCGTTGCCCCATCGTCGAGTTGCAGGCGCTTGCGATCGGCCGCGCCGACCGGCTCGGCCTGGCCGATCTTCAGCTCGATCGCCTTCAGCAAAAACTCGCGCACGCGCTCGACGTCGGCCGGGAATCCACCGCGCTCGGCGATCGTCCATCCGGAATCCTTGCGCTCCAGCGTGATCGCGCCCTGCGGCTCGCGGATTGCCACGGCGGCAACGTCGGCCACCTTGAGGCCTGCGAGCAGCGGCTTGCCGAGAGCACCTGACCCGCTCGGGCGTTCGCGCTGCAGATGCTGGTAATAGAGCGCTCCGCCCCCGAGGAGAGCGAGCAGCAGGACGAAAATCCCCGCGATCCGCGCGTTCATTGGAATTGCCCTTACGCCGCGGCCTGCCTGCGCCGGCGCACCAGCGCCACCCCGAGCCCGACCAGCGCGACCAGCAGCGGCATCAGTGCGATGTTCGCCACCTTCGTCCACAGCACGAGGCGCTCGGCGTCCTGGCGCAGGTTCTTGCGCAGCTCCTTCAGTTCCTTGCGCGTCTCGGCGACCTTCTTCTTGAAGTTTTCCAGCTCCACCTGCTGCTGCGGCGAAAGCAGCTGCGCGCCCTTGGCTGCGGCCGCCCCGCGCGCCTTTTGCAGGTCCTGCAGCTTCTCGGTCGTCTTTTGCAGCTCGGTCTCCATCGCCTGCAGCTTGCCGAAGTATTCCTTTTGCGCGTC
>DASUMM010000334.1:0-2007 GCA_036277655.1 Burkholderiales bacterium
CACGTTGGAGAGCGTCACCGACTCGACGCTCGTCTTGAACAGGAGCTCCACCGCCGCCTTGATCTCGGGTTTGGTCGCGCGGTCCGCCACCCGGAAGACGTACTGGCGATACTTGTCGGCGACGCGCGTGCTCTTCTCCGACACCACCGGTGCGATCACCACGTTCATCAGCCGATCGGCCGGATATTTCTTCGCTGCGCTCATGCCAGCATCTCCTCCAGCCGCGCCATCGCCTTGCGCGTCATCACCACGGCGGGCGAGCGGACGAGCGACACCGGGTTGGCGTGCCGTGCGGCGATCACCTCGACATTGGTGAGGTTGCGCGAGGAGAGCGCGAGGTTGCGGTCGATCTCATCGGTGATGAGCAGCACCTCCTCGAGGCCCATGGCCTTCACCTTCTGCGCGAGCAGCTTGGTCTTCGGCTGCTCGAGCGTGAAATCGTCCACCACGCGGATGCGGCCCTCGCGCGCAAGTTGCGAAAGAATCGCCGCCATTCCGGCGCGGTACATCTTGCGGTTCACCTTCTGCGAAAAATTCTCCTCCGGCGAGCTGGGAAAGATCTTGCCGCCGCCGCGCCACAGCGGGCTCGAGGTCATGCCGGCACGGGCGCGTCCGGTGCCTTTCTGCCGCCAGGGCTTGCGCGTCGAGTGCCGTACGGCGCCGCGATCCTTTTGCGCGCGCGTACCCTGGCGCGCATTCGCCTGGTAGGCGACCACGAGCTGATGGACCAGCGACTCGTTGAATTCGCGGGCAAAGAGCGCATCGGAAGCGCTCACGGTGGCCGAAGGGTTCTGTTCGCTGATGAGCTTCAGTTCCATGGCGCGCTCCTCAGCCCTTCACTGCCGGAAGCACGATCACGTCGCCCCCGCTTGCCCCGGGTACCGAGCCCTTGATGAGCAGCAGCTGCCGTTCGGCATCGACGCGGACGACGACCAGGTTCTGGATCGAGCGGCGCACGTTGCCGAGCTGCCCGGGCATGCGCTTGCCGGGGAACACCCGCCCCGGGCTCTGCCGCTGGCCGGTCGATCCCGGCGTGTTCGTCGTCACCGAGTTGCCGTGCGTGGCGCGATTGGAGGAAAAATGGTGGCGCTTGATGACGCCCGAGAATCCCTTGCCGAGCGTGGTGCCGCGCACGTCGACCTTCTGTCCGACCTTGAAGAGCTCGACGCCGATCTTGCCGCCGACCTTGAGTTGCGCAAGCTCTTCGGCGCTCGCCGGAAATTCGCGCAGCATGCGGCCAGCTTCCACCGCCGCCTTCGCCAGATGGCCGGCGAGCGCCTTGTTGACACGCGTGGCGCGGCGTTTGCCGAACGCCACCTGCACGGCTGCGTAGCCGTCCGTTTCGGGTGTCTTGATCTGTGTGATGCGGTTGTCGGAGACGTCCAGCACCGTCACCGGGAGGGCATCGCCCTCCTCGGTAAAAATGCGGGTCATGCCGACCTTGCGGCCTACCAGTCCGATGCTCATCACTCTCTCTCTTTTCTATTTGCCCGGATCCCCGGGCCCCGGCTGCAATTGGCCAGGACTTCCTTCGCGCTACTGAACCTTGATCTCTACGTCGACCCCGGCGGGCAGGTCGAGCTTCATCAATGCGTCCACCGTCTTGTCGGTCGGATCGATGATGTCCATCAGCCGCAGGTGCGTGCGGATCTCGAGCTGGTCGCGGGAAGCCTTGTCGATGTGCGGGCTGCGCAGCAGATCGAAGCGTTGCTTGCGGGTCGGCAACGGCACCGGGCCGCGCACGACCGCGCCGGTGCGCTTTGCGGTGTCGACGATTTCGAGCGCCGACTGGTCGATCAGGCGGTAATCGAACGCCTTCAGGCGGATGCGGATGCGCTGGTTCGACATGGCTGCAGCCGCTCCGCTTACTCGATCACTTTGGCGACGACGCCGGCGCCCACGGTCTTGCCGCCCTCGCGGATGGCAAAGCGCAGGCCCTGCTCCATCGCCACCGGCGTGATCAGCGTCACCACCATCTTCACGTTGTCCCCCGGCATCACCATCTCG
>DASUMM010000335.1:0-4570 GCA_036277655.1 Burkholderiales bacterium
GCAAGCTCGCGTCCCTGCCGGTCGGTGAACATGCAGGTGTAGTCGTGCGCGTCGCGCAAGAGGCTCGAGAACGCCGTGCGCGCCACTGCCGCATCGGCCTCGTCGACGATCGAGATCAGGCGCCGCCACAGGATCTCGAGCGTCACCGGGTCGAAGCGCGCCTTGGTTGCCTTTCGTTCGTCAGCCGACATCGGAGTGCCCCTTCGGCAGGTCGATCCACAGGAAGCCGTACTCGTCCATCCTCACGCTTGCGCCTTCGCCGACGATGAGCGTCGATTCGCGCTCCTCGACGATCGCCGGCCCGGTGAAGGCCGCGTCGGGGAAGAGCCGGTAGCGGTCGTAGACGGTGAACGCAATGTAATCGCGCGCAAGTGGCGAGTATGCACGGCGCTCGCCCTTCACCGCGTCCGCCAGCCGCGCGTTCGCAGAGCGCGCGCGCCGCGGCAGCGCGAGCAGGTGTTGCGGAAGGCTCGCCCGCACGCAGAAGTTGACGAATTCGACGGGAGATTCCGGATAGGTACGCCCGTACAGACGCGTGTACGCCTCGTCGAAGCGACGTCGCAGCTCGGCCGCATCGAGCCGGGCGAAGTCGCCGCGCGGAATCGCGAGGCTCGTCTCCGAGCCCTGGCCGATGAAGCGTGCTTCGACCGAGCGGGAGAAATCGATCGGGCCGGCGGCGCCCGCCTTACGCAACGTGCGCTCGCCTTCGGCTTCCAGCTCGCGGAACAGCCGCTCGAGCGCGGCGAAGTTTGCCGAGGCGAGCGGCGTCTTGTGGCTGCGGACCAGGTCGAAGGCACGCGGGGCAGTGAAAAATCCGAGCGCGGACCCGACGCCGGCATTCGGCGGCACGGCGAGGCGCGGCGCTCCGAGCTTGTGTGCCAGGCCGTACGCGTGCACCGGTCCGGCGCCGCCGAACGCGGTGACCGTGACGACCTTCGGATTGCCGCCGCGCTCGGCGATGTGCGTCTTCGCCGCTGCCGCCATCGTCTCGTTCACCAGGTCGTGAATACCCCACACAGCCTGCAGGAACGAGATGCCGAGCGGCCGCGCGACGCGCTCCTCGATCCCGCGGCGCGCTGCGGCGGCGTCGAGCTTCATCGTGCCGCCGAGGAAGTACTCCGGGTCCAGATAGCCGAGCAGCAGGTCCGCGTCGGTCACGGTCGGCTCGGTGCCGCCGCGGCCGTAGCAGATCGGGCCGGGCTCGGCGCCGGCGCTGTCGGGGCCGACCTGCAGCGTGCCGAGGCGGCTGCGGCGCGCGATGCTGCCGCCGCCGGCGCCGATCTCCATCAGGTCGACCACCGGCACCTGGATCGTCAGGCCGCTGCCTTTCTGAAAGCGCTGCACGCGGCCGACCTCGAAGGTCGGCACCACGCCGGCGACGCCGCCCTGGATCAGGCACGACTTGGCGGTCGTGCCACCCATGTCGAAGCAGAACATTTCGGGCAGGCCGAACAGGCGGCTGTAATACTCGCCCGCGATCACCGCGGCGGTCGGCCCGGATTCGATGATCCGCACCGGGAATTCGGCCGCGGTCTGCGCCGACGTGACGCCGCCGCTGGAGAGCATGATGAAAAGGCGCCCATGGAAGCCGATGTCTGCGAGGCGCTCTTCCAGCCGTCGCAGATACTTTTCGGTCAGCGGCTTCACGTAAGCGTTCGTGACGGTGGTGCTGGTGCGCTCGTACTCGCGAATCTGCGGCAGCACTTCGTAGGAGATCGAGACCGACGCGGCGGGAAATTCTTCCGCGAGGATGCGCTTGAGCGCGAGCTCGTGCGCCGGATTCTCGAAGGAATTGAGCAGGCAAACCGCGACCGATTCCACGCCGGCTTGCGCGAGCGAGCGCACCGCGCGGCGCGCCTCGGCTTCCTCGAGCGGCCGCAGCACGCTGCCGTCGGCGCGCAACCGCTCGTCCACTTCGAGGCGCCGCTCGCGCGGCACCAGCGGCTCGGGAAATTGCGCGAAGACGTCGTAGGCGGCGTAGCGGATCTCGCGGCCGAGCTCGAGCACGTCGCGAAAACCCTGCGTGGTGATCAGCCCGGTGCGGGCGCCCTTGCGCTCGAGGATCGCGTTGATGACGAGCGTCGTGCCGTGGATCACTTCCTCGAGCCGCTCCAGGCAGCCTGGGATCTGCGCCGCAAGTGCCCGGATGCCTTCCTCGATCGCATCGGAAGGGTCGCGCGGCGAGGTCAGGCACTTGTAGGTATGGAGTTGCGGCGCGGCATCATCCAGCAGGACGAAGTCCGTGAACGTGCCGCCGACATCGACCCCGATGCGCATGGCGATTCCTTTGTCCACCGGCATTGACAGCGCCGGGTCTTGAGTATACGGTATACCGTACACAAAACTCCAGCCCGGATGAACGCCAAGCTCGAGGTACTGGAGCGTTCTCAACCGCTCCGCGATCGCGTCTACCACACGCTGCGCGATTATTTGCGCGCCGGCCGCATCGCCAGCGGTCAACCGCTGCAGGAAGCAGCGCTCGCGGCGCAGCTCGGGGTCTCGCGGACGCCCGTGCGGGAAGCGCTGGCGCGGCTCGAAAGTGAGGGCCTGGTGGTCGCCGACGGCCGCAGCTTCACCGTCCCGGCACTCGGCGACGGCGACATCGAAGACATCTACGCATTGCGGTTTCTGCTCGAGCCGGAGGCGATGCGCCTCACCGCCAAGCGCAAGCCCGAGCCGGAAGCGCTGGAGCCGCTGCGCCGCGCGCTCGAAGAAATGGCGGCCGCCCACGAGGTGGGCGACGGCGCCGCATTCATGGAGGCGAATTACCGTTTTCGCGGGGCGTGGATGGCGCTGGTGCCGAACCGCCGGCTGGCACGTGCAATCGAGTTGTATGCCGACCACGTGCGCTATCTGCGTGCATTCACGCTGGGCGAGCCCGAAGTGCGGGCCATCGTGCTGAAGGGGCTGCAACGGCTGCTCTCGGCGCTCGAAGCGGGCGACGGCGAAACTGCGCGCGCGGCGATGCTCGCCCATCTCGACAAGGCGAAACGCATTCTCCTCGACCGGAGGCAATGAAGATGGCATTCAAGGCCGAAATTCCGTACGGCGCCTACTGGAGCACGCCGTTCGCGCGCTGGCAGGGCGCCTTCGCAAACCTGAATTCGCTCGAGTTCGCGGCGCACGTCACGCGCAGGGAGCTGGCGAAGCGCGACATTCCGACGAGCACCTTCGACTATGGCGTGCTTGGCTTCAGCGTGCCGCAAAAGCATTCGTTCTACGGTCTGCCGTGGCTCTCGGGCATGGCGGGCGCCGGGCATGTCGGCGGACCGACGCTGATGCAGGCTTGCGCGACCGGGGTGCGCGTGCTGCTCGCCGGCGTGCAGGAGATCGAATGCGGACTCGCGCAGGCGGCCTTGACCGTCACCTGCGATCGCACGTCGAACGGACCGCATCTCTATTACCCGAATCCGCGTGGCCCGGGCGGCACCGGCGCGCACGAAGACTGGGTGATGGACAACTTCAGCTGCGATCCACTCGGTCGCCACGCGATGCTGAAGACCGCCGAGAACATCGCCGCGAAGCACAAGATCTCGACTGCCGAGCAGCACGAGATGGTGCTGCGGCGCGAGGCGCAGTACCGCGATGCGCTTGCAGAAGACCAGGCGTTCCAGAAGCGCTATATGAGCCTGCCGTTCGAGGTTCCCGATCCGGCATTGCGCAAGACCGCGACGACGATCGCCGGCGACGAAGGCATCAACTTCTCTACCGCCGAGGGTCTGGCAAAGCTGCGGCCAGTGGTCGAAGGCGGCACCGTCACGTTCGGCGCGCAGACGCACCCGGCCGACGGCAATGCGGCGATCGTGCTGGCGACGCCGGAGCGCGCCAGGGCCCTGAGCCGCGATCCGAAGATTCGCGTGCGCTTGCATGGCTTCGGCCAGGCGCGCGCCGAGCTCGCGCACATGCCCGAAGCACCGATCCCTGCCGCGCAACGCGCGCTGGCGCAGGCCGGCAGAAAAATCGGCGACATGAAGGCGATCAAGACGCACAACCCGTTCGCAGTGAACGACATCCTGTTCTCGCGCTCCACCGGTGTGGCCGCTGAAAGCATGAACCGCTACGGCTCGTCGCTGGTGTGGGGCCATCCGCAGGCGCCGATGGGCACGCGCGCAATCCTCGAGCTGATCGAGGAGCTTGCAATGGGCGGTGGCGGGTTTGGCCTCTTTACCGGTTGCGCCGCGGGCGACACTGCGATGGCGGTGGTGCTGGAAGTCTGCGACGCGTAACGGGTGCCGGCGCGCACATGGATCTTTCCGACTGGATCGAGCGGCACGCGGCGTTCACGCCGCGCAAGTGTGCGATCCGCTTCGCCGGGGAAGATCTTTCGTACGCCGGGTTGCGCGAGCGAATCGATCGGGCCGCTGCGACGCTCGCGGGTCTGGGCGTCGGCCGCGGCGATGCGGTGGCGTTCCTCGGGCTGAACCACCCGGAGATGCTGGCGATTCTGTTCGCCTGCGCGCGGCTCGGGGCGATGCTCGCGCCGCTCAACTGGCGCCTGGCGCCGCCGGAGCATGCGCGCATGCTCGCCGATTGTCCGCCGCGCGTGCTGATCGTCGAATCGGCTTTTGCC
>DASUMM010000336.1:0-5060 GCA_036277655.1 Burkholderiales bacterium
AGCTCGCGCTCGCGCTTGTCCTTGATGCGCGCGGCAAGCACGCCGAGCGCCTTTTCGCGGTTCTTGTGCTGCGAGCGCGAGTCCTGGCACTCGACCACGATGCCGGTCGGCAGGTGCGTGACGCGAATCGCCGACTCGGTCTTGTTGACGTGCTGTCCGCCGGCGCCGGATGCGCGAAACGTATCGATCCGCAGCTCGGCCGGATTCAGCTCGACCTCGTTCACCGCGTCGGCTTCCGGCAGCACCGCGACCGTGCAGGCCGAAGTATGGATGCGCCCCTGCGCCTCGGTCTGCGGCACGCGCTGCACGCGGTGGCCGCCGGATTCGAACTTGAGCTTCGCGTAAACGCCCTGCCCCGCAATTCGCGCAATCACTTCCTTGTAGCCGCCGAGCTCCGAGAGACTCTCGGAGATGATCTCTACCTGCCAGCCCTGTCGCTCGGCATAGCGCGTGTACATGCGAAACAGATCGCCCGCGAAGAGCGCGGATTCGTCGCCGCCAGTGCCGGCGCGAACTTCGAGAAACACGCTGCGATCGTCATTGGGGTCCTTCGGCAGCAGCTGCCGCTGCAAGTCCGCCTCGATGCGCTCCATCGCGGCGCGCGCAGTCTGCAGCTCCTCTTCGGCAAACGCCTGCATCGTCGCATCCGCCGCCAGCTCTTTTGCCGCAGCCGCATCGCGCTCGGCCTGACGATAGCGGTTGTAGAGTTCGAGCGTGCTCGCCACTTCCGAGTGCTCGCGCGAAAGCCTGCGGAAGCTGTCGAGGTCGCGCGTCGCATTCTCCGCGGCGAGCAAGCCGTTCAATTCCTCGAGTCGACCGGAAAGCCCGTCGAGCCGGTTACGCAGGACTTCGTTCAAGCGCGCAGACGGAAGAGTCGGGCGATCGTCGCGCCGAGGCTCGCGCGCTCTTCGTTCGTGGCTTCGTGGAGCGCCTGCGTCGGCCCGTGCATCAGCTTGTTGGTGAGGCCCTGCGAGAGCGATTCGAGCACCTGTGTGGGGTCTTCGCCGCGATGCAGGCGCTTCAGTGCGCGCTGGACCTCATCCTGCCGAGCCTCTTCGGCCACATCGCGCAGGCGGCGGATGAGCGGCACCGCTTCGCGTGCCGACATCCAGTGCATGAACTGCCCGACCTGCGTCTCGATGATGGCTTCGGCCTGCTCGACCGCGGAGCGTCGCGCGTCGAGGTTGCCCTGCACGATCCCCTGCAGGTCGTCGATCGTGTAGAGGAACACGTCGTCCAGCTCGCCGACTTCGCGCTCGATATCGCGCGGCACCGCGAGGTCCACCATGAAGATCGGGCGGCGCCGTCGCGCTTTCAGCGCACGCTCGACCAGTCCCTTGCCGAGGATCGGCAGCGACGACGCGGTGCAGGAGACGATGATGTCGTGTTGGTGCAGGTGCTCGGCGAGCATGCGCAGCTCGATCGCCTGCCCGTTGAAGCGGCGCGCGAGCCCCTGTCCGCGCTCGAGCGTGCGGTTCGCCACTGTGAGGCGCGCCGGTGCTTGCGCGGCGAAGTGGGTCGCGCAGAGCTCGATCATCTCGCCGGCGCCGATCAGCAGCACGCGCTGCTCGTGGAGCGAGGGGAAAATGCGCGCGGCGAGCTTCACCGCGGCCGAGGCCATCGAGACGCTATTGGCGCCGACTTCGGTGTTGGTGCGCACTTCCTTGGCGACCGCGAACGAGCGCTGGAACAGCCTGTGCAACACCGTCCCGAGCGTGCCTGCGGATTCCGCCAGTCGCACCGCTTCCTTCAGCTGCCCGAGGATCTGCGGTTCACCGAGCACCATCGAATCGAGGCCGGAGGCAACCCGGAACGCATGCCGCACCGCCTGCTCGCGCGGCAACGTGTACAGGTACGGGGAAAGATCGCCGGGGCGCAGGCGGTGGTACTCCGCCAGCCACGCCGCCGTGCGCTCGGTTTCGACGGCCGATACGTAGAGCTCGGTGCGGTTGCAGGTCGAAAGGATCGCCGCCTCGCTCGCGGTGCGACCGCGGATGAGCTCCCCAAGTGCGTTTTCCATGGCGTGGGCGGCAAACGCCACCCGTTCGCGAATCTCCAGCGGCGCGGTGTGGTGATTGAGGCCGACGGCAAACAGGGTCATGGATCGCAAACGCTTGTTTCTGGCCTGATTTTACGACGAGCCAGGAATCCCCGGCGCGCCGTGGGCAGGAACGCCTACAGACAGTTGCGAACGATCAGGGCACCGTACAGTCCATTGGTGACTGCCATGGAACGCCCCCAAGAGTCCGCCGGCCTGATCCGGCACGCATCGCCCGACGAGATCCTCGACGAGGCCGTCGCGCTCACGTTTCCCGCCAGCGACCCGATCGCGGTCGACGTTGCCTACGCGCGGGGCCAGGCGGCCGAAGCGCGAGCGGCGCCCGAAAAGGCGCTCGATGATGCAGGCGCAATGACGTTCCCGGCGAGCGACCCGATTGCCGTCGATGTCGCGTACGTGCGGCGCGATCGCATAAAGACCGCGCGCAGCAAGCTGCGCAAGAAAAGGGCTCGCAACCAGGCAGCCTGATCGGGCAGTTGTCATGAGCAGCCGACTTTGTCGGCTGCCGAAGTTCGCTCTTTGACGCACGTCAAAGTTCGCCGGCCTCTTGTCCCTACGATCTAACCGGACAAGACGATGACTGCATTGCGCTCGAGGCGGCGGCTGCTGACGCTGGGCCGCTCGCCGGCTCGCCCGTCGGCGACGGGGCCGCGCACGGCGCGGATCAACCTGCGATGCATCGCGATGCGCGGCATTGTGTGCCGTGCCTGTGACGAGCATTGCGAGCCGCGAGCGGTACGTTTCGAACTCCTTCCCGCGGGCCGCTCGGTCCCCGCCATCAACGACGACCTCTGTAACGGCTGCGGCGAGTGTGCGCGGGTCTGTCCCGCGCAGGCGATTGCGCTGGAGCCGCGCGAGGAGGCGTGTTCGTGAACATCTCGAGCGTCGTGATGCGTGCCATGCCTGAGCGGCTCGATGCGGTTCGCGGCGCCCTCACGCTGCTGCCAGGCGTCGAAATCCATGCGGCGACGAGCGACGGCCGTCTCGTCGTCACGCTCGAAGACGCTGGCACTGCCAGCGCGGCCGACACCTTCGTGAAGCTGCACGACATCGCGGGAGTGATGTCGGTCGCCATGATCTACCAATACTCGGACGAACCGGAAACAGACGAGGCCTCGACATGAACCTGACCAGACGCGATTTTCTGAAGGCCAATGCAGCTGCCGCCGCCGCCAGCGCCGCGGGCGTGACGCTTCCGGGCGCAGAGGCGCTCGCGCAGCAGGCGAAGGACGACATCCGCTGGGACAAGGCGCCCTGCCGCTTCTGCGGCACCGGCTGCAGCGTGCTGGTCGGCACCAAGGAGGGCCGCGTGGTGGCCACGCAGGGCGATCCGGATGCTCCTGTGAACAAGGGCCTCAACTGCATCAAGGGCTACTTCCTTTCCAAGATCATGTATGGCGAAGACCGGCTGAAGCAGCCGCTCGCGCGGATGAAGAACGGCAAGTACGACAAGAACGGCGATTTCACTCCGATCACCTGGAAGCAGGCGTTCGACCTGATGGCGGAAAAGTGGAAGGAGACGCTGAAGAGCGACGGCCCGGGCGCAGTCGGCATGTTCGGCTCGGGTCAGTGGACGATCTGGGAAGGCTACGCCGCGGCGAAGCTCTACAAGGCGGGCTTTCGCTCGAACAATCTCGATCCGAACGCGCGCCACTGCATGGCGAGCGCGGTGGCCGGATTCATGCGCACGTTCGGCATCGACGAGCCGATGGGATGCTACGACGACATCGAATCGGCGGACGCCTTCGTGCTGTGGGGCTCGAACATGGCCGAGATGCACCCGGTGCTGTGGTCGCGCCTGACCGACCGCAGGCTGACGAATCCGAAAGTGAAAGTCGCGGTGCTCTCGACGTTCGAGCATCGGTCGTATGAGCTTGCCGACCTGCCGATCATCTTCACGCCGCAGACCGACCTCGCGATCCTGAACTACATCGCGAACCACATCATCCAGGCCGGAAGAGTGAACCAGGAGTTCGTCAAGAAGCACGTCAACTTCGCCGCCGGCGCCACCGACATCGGCTACGGCCTGCGGCCGGCGCACGCGCTGGAAAAGGACGCCAAGGACCTGAAGGACACCAACGCCTCGAAGCCGATCTCGTTCGACGAATACAGGAAGTTCGTCTCCGAGTACACGGCGGAGAAAGTCTCCAAGCTTTCCGGCGTCTCGGTGAAGGACCTGAAGTCGCTCGCCGACCTCTACGCCGACCCGAAAGTGAAGCTGGTGTCGTTCTGGACCATGGGATTCAACCAGCACACGCGCGGCACATGGGTGAACAACCTCGTCTACAACGTGCATCTGCTGACCGGCAAGATCTCGGAGCCTGGGAACGGCCCGTTCTCGCTCACCGGCCAGCCTTCGGCGTGCGGCACCGCGCGCGAGGTCGGAACGTTCGCGCACCGCCTGCCGGCCGACATGGTGGTGACCAACCCGAAGCATCGCGAGATCACCGAAAAGCTGTGGCAGCTCCCGCCAGGCACGCTGCCCGACAAGGTCGGACTGCATGCGGTGGCGCAGTCGCGTGCGTTGAAGGACGGCAAGCTGAAGTGCTACTGGACCTCCACGACGAACAACATGCAGGCCGGGCCGAACATCAACGGCGAGATTCACCCCGGCTGGCGCAACCCCGCGACGTTCGTCGTCGTCTCGGATGTCTATCCGACGGTGAGCGCGCTTGCCGCGGACCTCATCCTTCCTTCGGCCATGTGGGTGGAAAAGGAAGGCGCGTTCGGCAATGCCGAGCGGCGCACGCAGTTCTGGCGCGAGATGGTGAAGGCGCCCGGCGAAGCGAAGTCCGACCTCTGGCAGTACCTCGAATTCGCCAAACGCTTCAAGGTCGAGGAAGTCTGGCCGGCGGAGCTGATCGCGAAGAAGCCGCAGTACAAGGGCAAGACGCTGTACGACGTGCTGTACGCAAACGGCACGGTCGATCAGTTCAAGCTGAAAGACCTGCCGAAAGACGGCTACCTCAACAGCGAGACGAAGGAATTCGGCTTCTACCCG
>DASUMM010000337.1:0-9685 GCA_036277655.1 Burkholderiales bacterium
CGTTGCAGATCAGGACGTCGATTGCCTCGCCGCGCAGCTGCTCGCCGAGCTTCCTTACCGCGTTGAAATCAGTTACGTCGAGCAGAAATGCTCGGGCGCCGAGCGCCTGAAGCGCCTTGCGGGAAACTTCGTTCCGAACGGTGCCGAGGACGTTCCAGCCATCGGCGGCGCACTGGCGCACGAGTTCGAGGCCGAGGCCGCGTCCCGCGCCGGTAATGAGAACGGTGGGCATGCAGGGGATTCTCGCTCATGCCGAGCGCCGGGACTACGCTTCGAGCGCGATCTGCCTTCTCAGTTCACGAAAGCGCGCCGCGGGCGTGTTGCCGAGCAGCGGATCCGGCACTGCCGGCGCCGCGCGGCGCACGAGATCCCAATCCGCGGCCGTGAGGGCCGAGGCAGCACGCGGCAGCACTTCGTGCTCCTCCCGCGCAAGATGGCTGCGGTAGTACACGAGGTAAGTCGCCGCGAGCGCTTCGATGTCCGCCCGCGGAACGAAGGCATCTGCAGCGGCCCGCTCCAGGCTCTGCTCCAGGTTCTGGCCGATGTGGATGATCACGCGATGCTCCTGCGCCAGTCGAGCGAGCTGCAGTTGCATCTCGGGCGCGCGCTCGGCGAGCCGCGCGAATGCGACATCCTCCCGCGGATGGTGCGACTGGTCGGTGAAGTGCCGCAGGTAATAGATGATGTCGAGCATCAGCGGGTAGTTCGGCGCTTCGCCGGCATGGAAGACGTCGATCTGGCGCTCGAGGAGATCCAGCAGGCGCCGGAAGTACTGGTGCTCGGAATGCCATACCTCGACCGGATCCATCATCGTTGGCTCCTTCATGAAGCGGCTTGCGCCGTCCTCGGCGCGGAAAAGCGCAGCACCTGCGTGGCAGCGGTCGCCAAAAAGAGCGCGATCGCCAGCGCGTTGCCTGCCGAACCCGCGCTCCGCAGGCCATCGGCGCCGGCGAGCCCGCCGGCCACGCGCAATGCAAGCGACAGGTGCAGCAGTGCGAGCGGCAGATACAGCCACGGCGTGTAGGGAAGCGCCTTGCGCAGCACGGCCGGCACGATCACCGGCGCATGGCCGAACACCATCGAGAACACGAAACCGACGAAGAACGCATGCAATGCGGCATCCGGCGCTGCGTGCTGCGCAAGAAGCGCTCCGCCGAGCGCGAGCCAGGCATAGCCGGCAAGCAGGCACACCGCGATGTATCTTGGCAGCCCGCTGCCGTGGATGGTCTTGCGTGCGATGTCGTAGGCGAGCAGCCAGCCGGCGAGCGCCAGCAGCGCAAACCCGGTGAGCGCCAAAGGCCCGAGCGCGCTGGCGACGAGAGAGACTGCGATCGCCGCGAACGCCCAGTGCGCTGCGCGCGGGCGGGGCATGTAGCGCGAAAGCTCGAGCCGCTCGGCACCGATCGTCAGCGCGAAGAACGCGATCCACCACCCGGTCACGGCGACGGGAATCGCACCGAGCGCGACGAGCAGGTTGCCCGTCAGCGCGCACGCAGCGCCGGCCGCCAGCACGATCGCTTCCAACGATGGCGCACGGCGCGCAAACACCACGCTGGCGGCGACGAGGACAGCGGCACCGAAGGCGAGCAGCCAGAAGCCCGCGGTGATTGCGCCGGCAATCAGCGCGATACCGCCCAACCCGCACGCAAGCGGAGCGGCGTAACCCCAGATGCGCCCCAGTGCAACCGCGCGCTCGAGGGAGATGACCGTGCCGAAGAACGCCGAAACCATCACGACGCCATGCAGCGCGACCGCAGCCGGAAGCACGCCCGCCTCGCGAAAGCCCGCGCGCGCGAGTCCGCCGCTCACGCCGGCGACCAGGCAGAGAAATCCGAGAAAGAGCAGCGGCAGCCGCCTCGCGGGCGGGTCCTGTCGCGTGCGGGCGGCTACTGCGTCCATCCGAAGCGCGCTTGCGCCGCCTCGCTCATCCGCTCCGGCGTCCAGGGCGGGTCCCAGACGAGGTCGACGCGCACGTCGGGCGTGCCAGGCAGCACCCCGCGCACCGCAGCGACGACCTCATCGACGAGCATCGGCCCCATCGGGCAGGAAGGCGAAGTGAGCGTCATCTCGACACGCACCCCTTTGGCGTCCTCTTCGATTGCGTAGATCAAGCCGAGATCGACGATGCTCATGCCGGCCTCGGGATCCTCGACCGAGCGCAGCGCCTCGACAATCTCCTCGCGGCTCATGCCGCCCGGCGTGCCCACGGCTTGCCGAGGCCGATCGGCGCCGGCGCGATGGCGACGATGCGCGAGAACAGCTCGGCGAAATCCTTCTGGCGCAGGTCGGAGAGCGGGTCTTCGTTTCCGGCGAACGCTTCGTCGACGGCCTGCCAGTCTTCCGCGGTGAGAACCTTCTCGGCGAGCGGCAGCAGCACATCCTCTTCGCTGCGCATGTGTTCCCAGTGGAAGTCGGCGTAGGTCTTGACCGCAGCCGCGAATTGCGAGGCGCCGTCCGGCCAGGCCATTTCGAACGCGGTCACCGCGCGCTCCAGCTCGCGGATCAGCTCGGCGCCGCGCTGATGGTCCGCGCGCAGCTTCTCGAGCAGGCTCGCCGCTTGCGCCGAGCGCGCCTCGACGCGGGGGAAAAGGACCGCGTCCTCCTTCGGATGGTGCAGCCGCTCGGGGAACGTGTCGATGTAGTAGATCATCGCGCGAAACACCGCGAAATCCGGGCGCGCCGAGGTTTCTTGCGAGACTTGCGCGAGCTCATTCAGCCCGTGCAGCACGGCGGCGATCGAGCGGTGCTCGTCGCGCAGGATGCGAATTGCTTGACGCATACGTTCTCCTAGAGGCAATACCACTTCGCAAGGGTGTCGCCGATCGAGCCGGCGCGAGCGAGGCCGTACGTGCCAAAGCCGAGCAGCAGCGCGGCAGAGGCGAGTCTCGCGATGCGGTTGCCGCTCCAGGCGCGAACGCGCGCGGCGGCAACGCCGATCAGCAACAGGTTCGGCAGCGTGCCGAGGCCGAAAGCAAGCATGGTCGCCGCGCCTCGGGCGGGACTGCCGGCGAGCGCGGCGGCTGCCAGCGCGCCGTACACCAGCCCGCACGGCAACCATCCCCACAACATCCCCGCCGCATAAACCTTCGGCAACGTGCGCGCGCCGGCCAGGCGCGCCGCATGAGGTTGCAACAGGCGCCAGAGCGGCGCGCCGATCGTTTCGATGCGCGCGAGCCAGGCCCGTGCGCCGGCGATGTAGAGCGCAGCAAGAATGAGCGCAACGTTGGCGAGGAGGAAGAGCGCCGCCTGCACGGGCGCAGCGCCTGCGATCCACGCTCCCGCACCGCCCGCGAGGCCGGCGATCGCTCCGGCGACGGTGTAGCTCGTGATCCGACCGGCGGACAACAGGAATTGCCGGCCGAATTCGTGCCAGCGGCCCCGTCGTGCCGGATGCAGTTGCACCGAATGCGCGGCCGCGAACGCTGCAGCGAATCCGCCGCACATGCCCGCGCAATGCACGCCGGAGGCGAATCCGGCAACGAGCATCGCGACGAGCAGCGTTTCCATGCTAGATCACCTTGGAGTAGCTCGCCCGCTCGCGCCGCTCGCGCAGGTAGCGGTCGAACACCATGCAGACCGCCCTCACGAGGAGCCGCCCGCGCGGCGTGACCACGATCCAGTCAGACTGGATCTCAACGAGGCCGTCGTCGGCAAGCCGCTTGAGGTCCGCCAGCTCGGCGGCGAACGTGCGCCGGAAATCGATCAGGTGCGCGAGCTCGATCGATTCGATCGAGACGCGGAAATGGCAGGAGAGCGCCTGGATCACCGCCTGGCGCACCAGGTCGTCGGCGGAAAGCTGCATGCCGCGCCACACCGGCAGGTGGCCGCCGTCGAGCGCCGGGTAATAGTCCTCCAGCGCCTTCACGTTCTGGCAGTAGGTCGGGCCGACGCGGCCGATCGCCGAAATACCGAAGCCGAGCAGGTCGCACTCCGGCTGCGTCGAATAGCCCTGGAAGTTGCGCTGCAGCCGGCCGCGCCGCTGCGCGACCGCCAGCTCGTCCTCGGGCTTCGCGAAGTGGTCCATGCCGATGTACAGGTAGCCGGCCCGCGTCAGGCGCCCGATCGCGAGCGTCAGGATCTGCAGCTTTGTTTCCGGCGCCGGCAGCTCGGCCTCGTGGATGCGCCGCTGCGGCTTGAAGAGCGACGGCAGGTGCGCGTAGTTGTAGAGCGCGATGCGATCGGGGTCGAGCGCGAGCACGCGATCGAGCGTGACGTTGAAGCTGTCGAGCGTCTGCTTCGGCAGGCCGTAGATCAGGTCGAGGTTGATCGAGCGGAAGCCGTTCTGCCGCCCCTCCTCGATCGTGCGGCGCGTCACTTCCTCGCTTTGCACGCGATGCACCGCATGCTGCACGGCGGCGTCGAAGTCCTGCACGCCGACCGACATCCGGTTGAAGCCCAGTTCGGCGAGCTCCCGCATGCGCCCGGGCGCAAGCCGCCGCGGATCGATCTCGATCGAGCGCTCGGCGTTGGGCGAGAAATCGAAGTGCGCGCCGATCCCCTCGACCAGCGCCTTCATCTCCTCGCTGGAGAGAAACGTCGGCGTCCCGCCGCCGAAATGCAGCTGCGAGACGCGCCGCTCGCCCGCGAGGCCCTGCGCGACGAGCGCCATTTCGCGATGTAGGTACTTGATATACTTGGCAGAACGCCCGTGATCCCGCGTCACTACCTTGTTGCAGGCGCAGTAATAGCAGATCGTGTCGCAAAACGGCAGGTGCACGTAGAGCGAGAGCGGCTGCTGGATGCCGCCGATGTTGCGCGTGCCGAGCCAGTGCCGGTAGTCGCTTTCTCCGAAGGCTTCGACGAAGCGGTCCGCGGTGGGATAGGACGTATAGCGCGGTCCGGCGAGGTCGTACTTGCGGATCAGCACCGGATCGATGACCAATTCCGAAGCCGGGTAACTCATCGTTGCACTATGCGCCCGCGCGTCCGGACGATTTTGACCTATGTCAACCGGCCCGGAACGCGGCATCCGGCAACGACGTGACGAGACGGCGACAGCTCACGCCGAACGAGACGGAAGCGCAGCTCGCCGCGGTCGTCGACACCGCGATGGATGCGATTCTCACCGTCGATCACGAGCAGCGCATCGTGCTTTTCAACCGCGCCGCCGAGACGATGTTTGGCTGCGCGCGCGGCGATGCGATCGGCGACCGGCTCGACCGCTTCATCCCTTCGCGCTACCGCACGGCGCATCGCACGCATGTGAAGCGCTTCGGCGCAACCGGCGGAACGCGCCGGCGCATGGGCGAGAACATGCTGCTGTGGGCACTGCGCGCCGACGGCGCCGAATTTCCGATCGAAGCGTCGATCTCGCAGACCGGCGAAGGCGCAAAGCGCCTTTTCACGGTGATCCTGCGCGACATCACGCAGCGCAAGGCGAGCGACGATGCGCTGCGCCAGCGCGAAGCCGAGCTGCGCGAGCTCTCCGCCCGCGTGCTGGAAGCGCGCGAGGAGGAAAAGACCATCATCGCGCGCGAGCTGCACGACGAGCTCGGGCAGCTGCTGACCGCGCTCAAGATGGACCTCGACTGGCTGCGCGAGCGCCTGCCGCCGGGCGAGGCGGCCGACAAGAGCCAGGCGATGAACGGCCTCCTCGAGCGCACCGTCGGCTCGGTGCGCCGCATTGCGGCCGACCTGCGGCCGCTGATGCTCGATGACCTGGGCCTCGCGGACGCAGCGGCCTGGCTGGTAGAGGATTTCAGCCAGCGCTCGGGAATCTGCTGCGCGCTCGAGAAGCCCGGCAGCGAGTCGCTCCTTGCGATCGAGCGCAGCGCTGCGACCACCGTCTATCGCGCGCTGCAGGAATCGCTCACCAATGTCGGGCGGCACTCGGGGGCGAAGAACGCCTGGGTGGTGCTCAAGCTGGAGAACAGCACGCTGCGGCTCGAGGTGGAGGACGACGGCAAGGGCATGCCGCCGGCCGCCGAGCGCGGGCGCTCGCTCGGGTTGAAAGGCATGCGCGAGCGCGTGCACTACCACGGGGGCGAGCTCGAGGTCGGCCGTGCGCCTCGTGGCGGCACGCGCGTGAAGATCTGGATTCCGCTGCGCACGCAAGGGCAGGAAGCAAGCGCGTGAAGATCCGCGTGCTGCTTGCCGACGACCACGCGCTCGTGCGCGAGGGCCTGCGCGGCATCCTCACCAAGGCGGCCGACATCGAAGTCAGCGCCGAGGCGTCCAACGGCGACGAAGCGCTGGTCTGCGCGAAGAAGCAGGAGTTCGATATCGCCGTGCTCGACCTCTCGATGCCGGGCCTCGCCGGCATTGCGCTCATCAAGCGGCTGAAGATCGAGAAGCCGAAGCTGCGCATCCTCGTGCTTTCGATGCACGGCGAGGCGCAGTACGCCGCGCGCGCGCTGAAGGCAGGCGCCTCGGGCTATCTGACCAAGGACAGCGCCGCGCCGCAGCTGATCGGCGCCATCCGCAAGATCGCCGCCGGCGGCGTGCATATCAGCGAGGCAGCCGCCGCCCAGCTGATCGGCGCCGGTGCAGCCGCCGACGGCGCGCCCCACTCCGCCCTCTCCGATCGGGAGTACGAGGTGCTGCGCCACATCGTGGCGGGCCGCTCGGTGACCGACATCGCCGATGCGCTCAGCCTCTCGGTAAAGACGGTGAGCACGCACAAGGCGCGCATCCTGCAGAAGTTGCGTCTTTCAGGGACTGCGGAGCTGGTGCGCTACGCGCTGGAGCACGGGCTCATGGACGAGCGCGCGTAGGACGATTCCTACCGCGGGTCTGCCGTTTCCTAGGGCGCTTTTCAGCGCTCGCCGATAGCTCGAGCCGGGGCCGCCGCGCACACTGCGCCCCATGGCATACCGCATTTTTCTCGTCGAAGACTCCGGACCGATCCGCCAGCGCGTGACCGCCCTGCTCGCTTCGATCGCCGGCGTGGCCAACGTAGGCAGCGCAGCGACCGCAGACGACGCCGAGCGCGCAATCCTGGCGACGCATCCGCACGCCGTCCTGTTGGACATCAAGCTTGCGCAGGGAAGCGGCTTCGACCTGCTGCGAACGCTGCACGCGCAGGCACCGGAGATCGAGGTCTACATGCTGAGCAATTTCGCCGCGCCGCCCTATCGCCAGCTGGCTGCCGACCTCGGTGCGCGGGGCTTCTTCGACAAGACCACGGAAATGGACTCGATGCGCAAGACGATCGCCGATCGAGCGGCGCACTTCATCCACTGAGCGAGGGAAACGGCAATGCTATCCACCACACAGAATCGAGCGAGCTTGCGGATCGTCCCGGCCGGTGGCAGCACCGCCGCCAAGTTCGAAGTAACCTGCTCCGGGTGCAACCTGCGCGAGCTTTGCCTGCCGCGCGGCCTCGACGAGATCGACCTGCGGCGCCTGGAGAGCGTGGTGTATACGCGCCGGCGCATCAAGCGCGGCGAAGCGCTGTTCGACGCCGGCGACGAGTTCCAGTCGGTGTACTCGGTGCGCAGCGGATTTTTCAAGACGACCACCATCGATGACGAGGGACGCGAGCAGGTCACCGGCTTTTCGATGCCGGGCGAGCTGCTCGGCATGGATGGGATCGGGTCGGGCTCGTACCACGCGAACGCCGTGGCGCTGGAAGACAGTGAAGTGTGCGTTCTGCCGTTCTCGCTGGTCGAGTCGCTCGGGCGCGAAATCCCGGCGTTGCAACGGCACCTCTTCGCAGTCCTGTCGCGCGAGATCGTGCGCGACCACGGTGTGATGATGCTGCTCGGCTCCATGCGGGCCGAGGAGCGCCTGGCGACGTTCCTGCTCAATCTCTCGAAGCGCTTCCAGCGCCGCGGTTACTCGCCGACCGAATTCCACCTGCGCATGACGCGCGAGGAAATCGGCGGCTACCTCGGCCTGAAGCTCGAGACGGTGAGCCGCCTCTTCTCGCGCTTCCAGGCCGACGGCCTGATCGAGGTCGAGCAGAAGCACGTGCGCATCTGCAACGTCGAAGGGCTGGAAGCGCTGCTGAACGGCAAGACGCCGCACTGATTTCCGGGGTCAAGGCAGAACGCCGGGCGCAAGCTGCCCGGCGATTTTTTTTGCCGCTGCCTGGCTCGCGTCCGGCCTGGAGGCATCGCAAACGATCGCTTCGGCAAGCTCCTCCGGCGCGAGCGGTTCGCGGGTCGCGATCTGCCGCTCCAGCACTGCAACGGTCGCTTCCGAAGCGTCGTTCCCGCCCCGCTCCCGCGCGGCAATCCGCTGCCGCAGGACTTCGAGCGGCGCCTCGCAGGCCACCAGCACAAATCGCGCATTGGCGCGGCGAGCGATGCTGCGCAGCGCATCGCGGTCGGCGCGGCGCAGGAACGCGGCATCGGCGATCACCGGGAAACCCGACGCAAGCACCGCACGCGCGAGCTCTGCGAGGCGCGCGTAGGTCTTCGCGGATGCTTCCGAGGCATAGAGCCCGGTTTCGATCCCCGCTCCGGTCCTTGCCTGCGCCGCGACGCCGTGCAGCCGCTTGCGCTCGACGTCAGAGCGGATGCGGATCGCGCCAAGCTGCTGTGCGAGCGAGCCGGCGAGCCTCGTCTTGCCCGAGCCGGAGAGACCGGTCATCACGATCAGCGCCGGCATCGCCGGCTTGCCGGGCGTTGCTGCGAGCGCGACGTAGTGCTCGAGCTCGCCCGCGGCGTGCGCGCGCTCTGCCGCGGTCGCATCCGCCTGCCGCGAGCGGATCGCCGCCACCTTGGCGCGCACCATCGATCGGTAGGCGAGGTAAAAGCGCAGCGCCTGCAGGCATGCGTAGTCGCCGGTCGCTTCCAGGTAGGCGTTGAGGAAGCGCCATGCGAGCGGCGAGGCGCCGTGCGCGAGGAGATCCATGACGGCGAATGCGATCTCGCTCGCAACATCGATCCAGCGCAGGTCCGCATTGAACTCGATGCAATCGAATGGCACCGGCTGGCCGTCGATGAGCGCGACGTTGCGCAGGTGCAGGTCACCGTGGCACTCGCGCACGAAGCCGTCCGCGCGGCGCGCCTCGAGCACCGGGCGCAAGCGCGCGAACTCCGCCTCGCTCCAGGCGCGCAACCCGGCAAGCGACTCGCGCAGAGCGGCAGCCTCGACGAAGGGTTCGATCTGCAAAAAATTTTCCCGCGCCGCGCGCCACACCCGTTCCGGGGTGCCGAACGGGTGCGAGGCCTCGGCGACCGCGATGGTCGCGTGGAACGCCGCCACGCAGGCGGCAAGCTGGTCGATGCGCTCGCCGGTGAGCTCGCCTCGCGCAAGCAGCGCATCGAACGTCTGGTCGGCGCCGAACTGGCGCATGCGCACCGCGTAGTCGAGCACCGGCCCGGCTCCGCCGATCTTCGGTCGAGCGAGCGTGCCGGTCACCGGCACGACGTCCAGGTAAATCGATGGCGCCGTGCGCCGGTTCAGGCGCACCTCTTCCTCGCAACAAAAGCGGCGCTTCTCGAGCGTGGTGAAGTCGAGGAACCCTAGGTCGAGCGGCTTTTTCAGCTTGTAGGCGAATGCTCCGGTCAGCAGCACGCTCGAAATGTGCGTCTCGATCGCCTCGACGCGCGCCACCGGGTCTGGAAAGCACGCCGGATCGCAGAGCGCGCGCACCAGGCGCGCATGCGCCGCAACCGCTTCAGCCTGCGAGGACGTAGCGTCCGGGCGCATCGCCGAGCACCGCATAGCCCTTGGCGGGTGCACCGGTCGCCGGCGGCGCCGTGCGTTCGCTCGAATGCGCAGCAAGCCATTCCTG
>DASUMM010000338.1:0-5229 GCA_036277655.1 Burkholderiales bacterium
CCCGTCGCGCATCGCCACGGCGACGGCGCGATTCAGCTCGACGATCGGCGAAGGCTCGTAGCGCGCCAGCACGTCGTACAAGCCGATGATCTGGCCCCAGTCGGTCTCGGCGACGCTCGGGCTTTCCGCGTGCACCGCGGCGATCGCCGCCTGCAACGAGTACGGCCCGAAGCGGCCGGAAGAGAGTGCGCGCTCTGCGAGCGCGCATCCTTCGCCGATCAGCGCGCGATCCCAGAGCGTGCGGTCCTGGTCTTCCAACAGGATCAGGTCTCCTTGCGGGTCGATGCGGGCGTTGCGGCGCGATTCCTGCAGGAGCATCAGCGCGAGCAGGCCGAGTGCCTCCGGCTCGGGCAGCAGCTCGGTGAGAAGGCGAGCGACGCGGATTGCTTCGGCGGAAAGGTCGGCGCGCGTGACTGCCTCGCCGGAAGAAGGCGAATAGCCCTCGTTGAAGACGAGATAGAGCACGCGCAGCACCGCTTCGAGCCGCTGCGCCAGCTCCCTGGGTCCGGGCACCTCGTACGGAATGCGCGCGTCGCGGATTTTTCCCTTCGCGCGCACGATGCGCTGCGCGATCGTCGCAGCGGGCGTGAGATACGCGTGCGCGATTTCTTCGGTCGTCAGACCGCATACTTCGCGCAGCGTGAGCGCAACCTGCGCATCGGCGGCGAGCGCCGGATGGCAGCAGGTGAAGATCAGCCGCAGGCGGTCGTCTTCGATCTCGTCGACTTCGCGCTCGGGGCTTTCGGCGGCGAGCGTCTCGGCGTGCTCCTCCTCGAGCGGAGCGAAGCGGGCGCGGCGGCGGATCGCGTCGATAGCCTTGAAGCGCCCGGTCGAGACGAGCCAGGCGCGCGGGTTCTCCGGCATTCCCTCGGTGGGCCATTGCTCTAGTGCAGCGCGGAATGCCTCGGCAAGCGCTTCCTCGGCGAGGTCGAAGTCGCCGAGCAAGCGGACCAGCGTCGCGAACACGCGCCGCGACTCCGTGCGATACACCTCGCCGACGAAATTCGAGTCCATCCCGATCATATTTCCGTATCATCCCACCCATGAATCCGACTGACGCCGTTTCCCTCACGCGCACGCTGCTGCAGTTCGACACCATCAACCCTCCCGGCCGCGAGCGCGAATGCGCGCAGAGCGCCGGCGCGATGCTCGAAGAATGGGGCTATCGCATCGAGTACCAGGAGTTCGAGGAGGGCCGCACCAGCGTGATCGCACGTGCCGGAGGGTCGGATGCGAGGCCGCCGCTCGTCTTCACCGGGCACCTCGACGTGGTGCCGCTTGGCACGCGCAAGTGGTCGCGCGAGCCGTTTGCGGGAGAAACCGACGGCGACAAGCTCTACGGCCGCGGCTCGTCCGACATGAAGGCGGGCGTTGCCGCGATGCTGATCGCCGCGCGCGCGTTTGCAGGCAAGCTCGAGGGGACGCCCGGCATCACGCTCGTGCTTACCTCGGGCGAAGAGGGCGGCTGCATCGGCTCGAAGCACCTCGCCGCATTGCCGAACGTGATGGGACGCGCCGGCGCGATGGTCGTTGGCGAGCCGACCTCCAACTACCCGCTGGTCGGCCACAAGGGATCGATCAAGTTTCACGCATCGTTCCGCGGCGTCTCGGCGCACGGCTCGATGCCGCATCTGGGGAAGAACGCGGTGTACGCCGCCGCGCGCGCAGTATCGAAGCTCGAAGGTTTTTCGTTCGGCGCCAAGCCGCATCCGGTGATGGGCGAGCCGACGTTGAACGTCGGCACGTTCGAGGGCGGATCGGGCGTCAACCTGGTGCCGGATTACGCCTCGATCGGGGTCGACATCCGCACGGTGCCCGGCATGGATCACGCCGCGCTGCTCGAGCGGCTGCAGGAACTGCTCGGAAAAGACGCCGAGCTGGAAGTGTTCTCGAATCTGAACGCGGTATGGACGGCACCGGACGCCGAGTGGGTGCAGCGCGTGTTCGAGATCTGCAAGCCCGTGGTCGGCGAAACGCCGCAAGCGCGCACCGCGCCGTACATGACCGACGCGGCAAACCTGCTCAAGGTCTACAAGGGTGCGCCGACGGTGGTGCTGGGGCCCGGCGAAGCTGCGATGGCGCACCAGACCGACGAATGGTGCAGTGTCGAGCGCATCCGCCAGTCGGTGGCGCTCTACGAGGCGATCATCGCCGACTGGATAAAAAAGGGGTCCTGACCCCTTTTACTGCGCGTATTTGGCGACTGCGCCTTTCGCGAGCGTAAGGCCGTGCCCGGGCAGATCCGGGATGCGGATCTCGCCTTCGCGACAGTCCGGAATCTGCTCGAACAGGTCGCCTGGCATCCAGTCCATCAGCTCGACCAGAAAGCCGTTCGACAGCGTGCCGGCGACATGGATCGACAGCTCGTAGACCACGTGCGGTGACACGGCGACGCCGTGCGCGGCGGCGAGGCGCGCGATGCGCAGCGTCTCGCTGAAGCCGTTGGCACGGCAGACGTCCGGCATCAGGTAGCGTGCGGCGTTGCGCTCGATGAGTTCACGGAATTCGTAGCGCGTGTAGTGGTTCTCGCCGGTCGCCACCGGAATGCGGATCGAGCGCGCGACTTCGGCGCACGCGGCGTTGTCGTCCGCGAGCACCGGCTCTTCATACCAGACGAGGTCGAGGTCCTCGAGCATCGCCGCCTGGCGAACGTTTGCCATCACATCGAGCTTCTGGTTGACGTCGACCATCATGCGGACGCCCGGCCCGAGCGCCTTCTTCACCATCTCGACACGCTGGCGGTTCACCTTCGGGTCGGGATCGTGGATCTTCATCTTGTAGTAGCGGCAGCCCATCGATGCGTAACGTTCGGCTTCGGCGAGCAGGTCCGCGTCGCGGTAGTTCGCCCAGCCGCCGCTGCCATAGCAGGCGATGCGATCGGTGACCGCGCCCCACAGCTTGTAGAGCGGGAGGTTCGCCGCCTTGCCGGCGAGGTCCCACAGGCCGATGTCGAGTGCGGAGATCGCCATGCCGGCGATGCCGACGCGCCGTACGCCGCGATCGCCCCGGTACATCTTCTGCCACAGCCGCTCGACGGCGAGCGGGTCTTCGCCGATGAGCAGCGGCTTCAGTCTCGCATCCAGGTACGCGAGCACGCTCTCGGCGCCGCCACCGCCGAAGACGAGGCTGTAGCCAAGGCCTTTCAGCCCCTCGCTGGTCGCGATCTCGGCGACTACCAGCCGGTGGTGCGGGAATTCGAGCGCCATCTGCTTCGACGTCGGCACCGTCAGCATGCACGTGTCGATTGCGGTGATCTTCATCGCCTTCGTCCTCAGCTCTTCGGCGGCGGCACCGGCATGTTGCCGGGATGGCGCTCGGTCGACGGATCGATGTGCGTCCACGCCGGCGCGGTCGAGGTCCAGATGTGCGTCGCGATCTTCATGCGGCTCGAATCGTCGAGCGTGCCGGCGCGGATGACGAGGAACCCCGCGTCCGGGTTGCGCTGGCTGTAGATTGGCGAGCCGCAATCGCCGCAGAAGTGGCGCGACAGCACCCGCCCGCTCTGCGTTGCGGAGTCATCGTACTTCTTCGGCGTGCCCTTGGTGATCCGGAACGAGGCGGTCGGCACGACGGCGTTCACCGAGCCGCCGGTTCCGGTGTGCTTCTGGCAGTTGCGGCAATGGCAGGCGCGCAGCACGGTCGTGTCGGCGTCCGCACTGTAGCGGATCGCACCGCACAGGCAACCGCCGACGAGCGGAGCGGGCATGGGGTTCCTCCTATTGGCAAGGAGGAACCATTATGCCGCTACTACTGCATCGGCTCGAGTACCCGCAGCTCGCGCATCAGCCCGCCGCCCTCGACACTGCCGGTCACCGTGCCTTCGCCGCGCATCCGCATCATGCAGTACTCGCGGTCCTTCGGATCCTTGTGATAGTCGCAGCGCACGAACTTGTTCTGCTCGTACTCGGAGCCTTCGCGCAGCAGCGTCCCGCGCTGCGCTTCCTGCAGCGCCGCGCCGGCTTCGCGCAGGCAGGTCTGCTGGTCCTGGTGCGAACGTCCGCTCAAGCAAAACTGCCGGTCCCGCGCATACGCTTCGCGGGCCGATGTGGCGCGGCCAGCATCTCTTTGCGCAAAGGCGCTCGCCGCGGAAAGAGCAAGCGCGCACACCAAAAGCGTTCGTTTGAGGCGCATCTTTTTCTCCTCGAAGGGGCGGACCCCAGTTTGGACCGGCATGGTAGGCACGGGTTCTGCCTTGCAGCCAGAGGAGAAAAGCGAAGCGGCTTGTAGTTGCTCAGCTACTCAGCTGCTGCAGGAGAGCGCCGAGCACCCGGGGCGCGTGCGCGCCCACTCGGGCCGGCGGGCCGCGAACTCCTCGTTCTCGGGTTGCTCGTCGTACGGACGCTCCAGCACTTTCATCAGGCGCTCGAGAAACGAATTGTCGGCACGCTCTGCGATCGCATCGATCGCCTGCTGCGCAAGGTAATTGCGCGGCACGTATTTCGGGTTGACCTGGTTCATGCGCTCGGCGCGGTGGGGCGCTTCCGGCTGCGCGCGAGCAAGATATCGCCGCAACCAAGCGGCGATCGCGGCGCGATGGCCGTCGGCGAGCTCGGTGTAGAACGCAGGCGCAAGCGGCGCCAGCAGTTGCGCCTCGTCGGCGGAGGCTTCCACTTGCGCGAGTTTGCGCCAGAAGATGGTCCAGTCGGTTTCTGCTTCCGCAAGCAGCTTGAAGAGGTCGCTGACGAGCTCTTCGTCGCCCGGTTGCGAAAGCGCGGTCACGCCGAGCTTCGCGGCGAGCGCTTTGCGCATCGCAGCGTCGTACGTCTGCGCGTAGATCCCGAGACCTTCTTCGAGGAAAGTCTTCTCGTAGAGCGGCAGAAGCGATTCGGCAAGGCGCGCTAGATTCCAAAGCGCAATCTCCGGCTGGTTGCCGTAGCAGTACCGCCGCATCTCGGCGTCGGTCGTGTTCGGCGTCCAGGACGGGTCGTAGCCTTCGAGCCAGCCATACGGGCCGTAGTCGATCGTCAATCCGAGGATCGACATGTTGTCGGTATTCATCACGCCGTGCACGAAGCCAAGGCGCATCCAGTCGCACATGAGCAGCGCAGTGCGCCGACACAGGACGTGGAACCAGTCCTTCTCGTGCTCCGGATAGTGATTGCGAACGACGTATGACACGAGGCGCTCGAGCAATTCCTTCTCGCTATTCGCGACATGGATCTGGGAGTTGCCGAAGCGCAGGAACGAGGGCGCGACGCGGCAGACGATCGCGCCCGGTTCCGGTTGCGG
>DASUMM010000339.1:0-3445 GCA_036277655.1 Burkholderiales bacterium
CACCAGCACGCCGCAATTGCGCTCACTTCGATCTATGGGATCGGCCGCGCGCGCGCCGATGCGATCTGCGCTGCCGCAAACGTCGACAAGGCGCGCAGGATCAAGGATCTGACCGACGCCGAGATGGATCGGCTGCGCGACGCAGTCACCAAGATCGCCGTCGAAGGCGACCTGCGCCGCGAAGTGTCGATGTCGATCAAGCGCCTGATGGACCTCGGCTGCTACCGCGGCGTGCGTCACCGCAAGGGGTTGCCGGTGCGTGGCCAGCGCACGCGCACGAATGCACGCACGCGCAAGGGCCCACGCAAGGCCGCCATCAAGCTGCAGGCGCCGGCAGGCAAGGTATGACCAGGATGCGTTGCAGCGCAGGAACTGCCTGCGCGGCAGCGCGAACGTTGCAAAGAGACTAAGCAAAGGAAACGGATGGCAAGCCGGAACGCACCGACGCAGCAGCAGCTCCATCAGGCCGCGGGAGCGCGCGCGCGCAAGAAGGTCAAGAAGAACGTTGCCGAGGGAATCGCGCACATCCACGCTTCCTTCAACAACACCATCATCACGATCACCGATCGCCAGGGCAACGCGCTTTCCTGGTCGACCTCGGGCAATGCCGGCTTCAAGGGCTCGCGCAAATCGACGCCATTTGCGGCGCAGGTCGCTGCCGAGCGCGCAGGACGTGCCGCTCAGGAATGCGGCGTCAAGAACATCGAAGTGCGGATTTCCGGCCCCGGGCCGGGCCGCGAATCGGCCGTGCGTTCGCTGAACGCGATCGGCCTCAAAATTTCGTCGATCGCAGACGTGACCCCGGTGCCGCATAACGGCTGCCGGCCGCCGAAGCGCCGGCGCGTCTAGAGCGTTCGTAAGGAGAGTCATGGCGAAGAATCTCGATCCGAAATGCCGCCAGTGCCGCCGGGAAGGCGAGAAGCTCTTCCTGAAGGGCGAAAAGTGCTACACCGATCGTTGCGGCATCGAACGACGCGGCTACGCCCCGGGACAGCACGGACAGAAATCCGGCATGCGGCTCTCGGATTACGGCAAGCAGCTGCGCGAGAAGCAGAAGACCCGCCGCATCTACGGCATCCTCGAGCGCCAGTTCCGCAAGATCTATGCGGAGGCGGCCCGTTCCAAGGGCGTCACTGGCGAGCGCCTGCTGCAGCTGCTGGAGACGCGGCTGGACAACGTCGCCTACCGGATGGGCTTCGGCATTTCCCGCTCGGAGGCGCGTCAGGTCGTGCGCCATAACGGCATCCTCGTGAACGGCAAGCGCGTCAACATCCCGTCGTTTCAGGTGCGCCCGGGAGACGTCATCGAGGTCGCCGAAAAGGCCAAGGCGCAGCTGCGCATCAAGGCCTCGGCCGAGGCGACCGAAGGGCGCGGCATCCCGGAGTGGATGGAAGTCGACGCCAAGGCGCTGAAAGGCACGTTCAAGGCGCTGCCCGCGCGCTCCGAGCTGCCCTCCACGCTCAACGAAAACATGATCATCGAGCTTTACTCGAAGTAACGGACACGGACCCCTATGGCATTGACCGGTTTTCTGAAGCCCCGCATTGTCGACGTACAGAATCTTTCGCCTTCGCACGCGAAGGTGACCATGGAGCCGTTCGAGCGCGGCTACGGCCACACGCTCGGCAACGCGCTGCGTCGCGTCCTGCTTTCCTCGATGCCCGGCTACGCGCCGACCGAGGTGCAGATCGCCGGCGTGGTGCACGAATATTCGACGCTCGACGGCGTGCGCGAAGACGTGGTCGACATCCTGCTCAACCTGAAGGGCGTCGTGTTCCGGCTGCACAACCGCCAGGAAGCGATCCTGACGCTTTCCAAGAAAGGCGACGGTCCGGTGACCGCTGCCGACATCGAGCCTGCGCACGATGTCGAGATCGTCAACCCGGAGCACGTGATCGCGCACCTCGCTGCGGGCGGCAAGCTCGACATGCAGATCAAGGTCGAGTCGGGCCGCGGCTACGTGCCGGGCAACGTGCGCTACCTGCCCGAAGAGACGAAGAGCATCGGCCGCGTGATCATGGACGCTTCGTTCAGCCCGGTGCGCCGGGTGTCCTATGCGGTCGATTCGGCCCGCGTCGAGCAGCGCACCGATCTCGACAAGCTGATCCTCGACATCGAGACGAACGGCGCCATCGAGCCGGAAGAAGCGGTACGCTACGCGGCGCGCATCCTCGTCGATCAGCTGTCGGTGTTCGCGCAGCTCGAAGGCACCGCGCTGCCGACCGAAGAGAAAAAGACGCTGGCGGTCGATCCGATCCTGCTGCGTCCGGTCGACGACCTGGAGCTCACGGTGCGCTCGGCCAACTGCCTGAAAGCGGAAAACATCTACTACATCGGCGACCTGATCCAGCGCACCGAGACGGAGCTGCTGAAGACGCCGAACCTCGGCCGCAAATCGCTGAACGAGATCAAGGAAGTGCTCGCTTCGCGCGGCCTGACGCTCGGCATGCGTCTCGAGAACTGGCCGCCCGCCGGCCTCGAGCATCACCGCGTATAAGGAAGCCAGCACATGCGGCACGGCCATGGACTGAGGAAGCTCAACCGCACGACGAGCCACCGCCTCGCGATGTTTCGCAACATGGCGGTTGCGCTGCTGCGTCACGAGACGATCAAGACCACGCTGCCCAAGGCAAAGGAGCTGCGGCGCGTCGTCGAGCCGATGATCACGCTGGGAAAATCGCCTTCGCTTGCCAATCGGCGCCTCGCATTCGACCGGCTGCGCGACCGCTCGACCGTTTCGAAGCTTTTCGCCGAGCTCGGCCCGCGCTACGCCAAGCGCAACGGCGGCTACCTGCGCATCCTGAAGAGCGGCTTTCGCAAGGGCGACAACGCGCCGCTCGCGCTGGTGTCGCTGATGGACCAGCCGGAAGCACCGGCTGAGGGCGCCGAGAAGCCAAAGGCGAAGAAAGCCGCCTGATCGTCCTTTTCACCGACTTCGGCCCGCACGACCTCTACGTCGGGCAGGTGAAGGCGGTGCTCGCAGCGAACGCACCGCGCACTGCGGTGCTCGATGCAACCCACTGCGCGCCCGATTTCGGCATCGAGCCGGCTGCACACCTGCTTGCGGCGCTCACCCGCTGCTATCCCCGTGGTTCTGTCTTCCTTGCGGTGGTCGACCCGGGGGTCGGCGGCAGGCGCGATGCGATCGTGGTGGAAGCGGACGGACGCAAGTTCGTCGGGCCGGACAACGGCCTTCTTTCGATCCTGTGGCAGCGCTCGAGAAACCGAAAGTGCTGGCGCATCGCCTGGCGCCCGAGTCGTCTCAGCAATTCGTTCCACGGTCGTGACCTGTTTGCTCCGGTCGCTGCAGCGCTTGCATCGAAACGGCGCCGACGCGGCTGGCTCGCCGCCAAACGGAAACCGGACGTGCTCCTGGATGCAGCGGATCTGGCGCGCATCCTCTACGTCGATCACTACGGCAATTGCATCACTGGGATCCGCGCAT